>NZ_AJTT01000002.1:0-197522 GCF_000263055.1 Rickettsia honei RB
TTGATTTTAAGAAGCTAATTTAAGTATTTTTTTGCAATAGGATAAAGCTATTACATTAAAAATCTTATTGATTAAAATAGATTAAAATAATTTTGTTAATGTACCATACGTCTAGAAGTTTAAATTATTGAAATTTTCTAGGTTCTGTGAACATTTATAATTGATTTTTAGTGAAAATTAATGAGATTTTTGAAGGAATAGCTACCTATTTTAAAAAAATATTATAATTTGTTGCAACAAACAAATAACCAAAATCAAATCTTTTTGGAAATGTTCGTAGAGCCTACACAAGATCTAAATAAGAAACTTACTAGGTTTCTTTAATTTAAGTTCTATGTGAAAAATTTTAAAACAGTATATTTTATTTTACTGCAAATTATAAGTATTTTATTGAAATAGGTATCTATTCCAATAAAAACTTTATTGTTTAAAATATAAATAATTTAAATTTTATATACAGAACCTAGGTTCTGAACACTTTTGATTAATGATTATTAAGGAGATATTTTTAAGCGAAAATTAATAAGATTTTTGAGAGGAGAGTTTATTACTATTTCAAAAAAATCTTATGATTTACAGCTAAAAAGAGCCATAATTATGATTATTCTATTAAAAGTGCATAGGACCTAATCACTGTAATACGGGCAGTAATTTTATCAGTCAGGAGATTATATGGTTTCATTAAGGGATAATATAGAAGCACAACCCTTGTCACATAATAGAAGAATAAGAAAAAATTTCGGTCACATAAATTTAGTAGCAGATATACCGAATTTGATTGAAATTCAAAAAAATTCATATGAGAAAAACTTTCTACAGTTAAATATTAAAGATTCTGAAAGAAAAAACAAAGGTTTACAATCTATATTAAACTCAATTTTTCCTATTTCAGATTCTTCCAATATTGCTAATTTAGAATTTGTAAAATATGAATTCGATACTCCAAAATATGATGTAGAAGAGTGCAGTCAAAGAAGTTTAAGTTATGCTGCTCCTCTTAAAGTTACTTTAAGATTAAGTATTTGGGATATAGATGAGGATACCGGTACTAGAGAAATTAAAGGGATTAAAGAGCAAGAAGTATATATGGGTGATATCCCATTAATGACTAAAAGCGGTACTTTTATTATCAACGGTACGGAAAGAGTAGTTGTATCACAAATGCATCGCTCACCTGGTGTATTCTTTTATCATGATGAAGGAAAAGTCCACTCTTCCGGCAAGCTTTTATATTCTGCTCGTGTTATTCCATATAGAGGGTCTTGGCTTGATTTAGAATTCGACGCTAAGGATGTTATTTATTTCAGGATTGATAGAAAAAGAAAGCTTTATACTACTACTTTGCTTAGAGCTATAGGTATGAGTACTGAAGAAATTATAAAATTTTATTATAATTCAGTAACTTATAAACTTGTTAAAAATAAAGGTTGGGCGGTTAAATTTATACCTCAGCATATTACTGCTCATCGTTTAACAAGTGATTTAGTAGATGCAGATACCGGAAATATTCTACTGAAAGCAGGACAAAAAATTACTCCGCGTTTGGCTAAAAAATATTTTGGGGAAGGGCTTAATAATATTTTAGTAGCTCATGAAACTTTAATCGGCAAATATCTATCCGAAGATTTAAGAGATCCTGCAAGCGATGAAGTATTAGCAAAAATCGGTGAAATGATTACTGCTGATATGCTAAATGTTATTAATGATCTTAAAATTAAAAATGTTAACGTATTAGTAATCAATCCTCAATCCGGTCCATATATAAGGAATACCTTATTTGCTGATAAAAATCAGGATCGTGAGGCAGCATTATGTGATATTTTCAGAGTTCTAAGACCAGGCGAACCTGCTAATATCGAAGCGGCTGAAAGCCTGTTTTATAATTTATTCTTTGATACGGAAAGATATGATCTTTCAGAAGTCGGGCGAATAAAAATGAATTCTAGGTTAGAGCTGAATATTTCTGAAGAAGTTACGGTTTTAACAATTGATGATATTAAAAATATCGTAAGAGTTTTAGTAGAGCTTAAAGATGGTAAAGGTATCATAGACGATATTGATCATTTAGGTAATAGAAGGGTTAGATCGGTAGGTGAATTGATAGAAAATCAATTTAGAATAGGTTTAGTCCGAATGGAAAAATCTGTAATTGAAAGGATGTCGGCAGGTGATGTTGATACCGTAATGCCGCATGATTTAGTAAATTCTAAAATTTTAGTTTCAGTAGTAAAAGAATTTTTTAGTACCTCCCAATTATCCCAATTTATGGATCAAACAAATCCATTATCGGAAATAACTCATAAAAGAAGGCTGTCGGCACTCGGTCCCGGAGGTCTTAGTCGAGATCGAGCAGGTTTTGAGGTGCGTGACGTACATCCGACTCATTACGGTCGTATTTGTCCTATTGAAACACCTGAAGGTCAGAATATCGGGTTAATTAACTCTATGGCTACTTATGCTAGAATAAATAAACACGGTTTTATAGAGAGTCCGTATAGAAGAGTTAAAGATGGATGTGTAACCGATGAAGTGGTATATCTTTCTGCTATTGAAGAAGGTAAATACAAAATCGGACAAGCAAATTCTAAAATTAATAAAGACGGAAAGCTGCAAGGAGAGTTTATTAATTGCCGTGTTGAAGGCGGTAATTTTGTAATGGTAGAACCGTATGAGGTAGACTTCATTGATGTGACTCCTATGCAGGTAGTATCGGTTGCGGCTTCTCTTATACCTTTCTTAGAAAACGATGATGCTAACCGTGCTTTGATGGGTTCAAACATGCAAAGACAAGCCGTTCCTTTAATTAAAACGGATGCACCTTTTGTAGGTACCGGAGTTGAAGGGGTAGTAGCTAAAGATTCCGGAGCGTCAGTGCTTGCATTACATGACGGTATTGTTGAGCAGGTAGATTCAAATAGAATCGTGATTAGAACTCTAGAACAAAAAGTTGACGGTTCTCCTTCGGTTGATATTTATAACTTACTAAAATTCCAAAAATCCAATCATAATACTTGTATAAATCAAAAGCCTTTAGTTAAGGTCGGTCATTACGTTAAGAAAAACGATATTATAGCTGACGGGCCTAGTACGGATAACGGTGAAATTGCTTTAGGTCGAAACGTGCTTGTGGCTTTCTTACCTTGGAACGGTTATAATTTTGAAGATTCCATTTTAATATCCGAACGTATAGTAAAAGAGGATGTATTTACATCTATTCATATTGAAGAGTTTGAAGTAATAGCTAGAGATACACGCCTTGGTCCTGAAGAAATTACCCGTGATATACCGAATGTAAGTGAAGAAGCGTTGCGTCATCTTGATGAGGTCGGAATAATTTATATAGGTGCAGAAGTAAAAGCTGGTGATATTTTAGTTGGAAAAGTAACACCAAAAAGTGAATCGCCTATTACTCCTGAAGAGAAGCTACTACGTGCTATTTTCGGGGAAAAAGCTTTTGACGTAAAAGATTCATCGCTGCATGTACCTTCCGGAGTGAGCGGAACTGTAGTAGAAGTAAGGGTATTTTCTCGTAGAGGTGTAGAAAAAGACCAGCGAGCTATTGCTATTGAAAAACAACAAATTGAAAAATTCGCAAAAGACAGAGACGATGAATTAGAAATTATTGAGCATTTTGTGTTTAGTTGGATTGAAAAGCTTTTAGTAGGGCAGGTGATTATTAACGGTCCTAAGCAAGTAAAAGTAGGACAAACTATTACTACTGAAATGCTAAAAGGCTTATCTAAAGGGCAATTTTGGCAGATTACCGTGGAAGATGCAAATGTAATGAATGAAATAGAGCAGATAAAGACTCATTATGATGAGAAAAAAGAGGCTCTTGATAAAAGATTTGCTGCTAAGGTAGAGAAATTGCAAAGTGGTGATGATTTACCTCAGGGAGCTTTAAAAGTAGTAAAAGTATTTATTGCAACTAAGCATAAATTACAACCCGGGGATAAAATGGCAGGAAGACACGGAAATAAAGGTGTTATTTCACGTATCGTACCTGAAGAAGATATGCCGTTTTTAGAAGATGGAACTGTGGTAGATATCGTTCTTAACCCTCTAGGTCTTCCGTCCCGTATGAATATAGGACAGATTTTAGAAACGCATCTTGGGTGGGCATCAATAAATTTAGCAAAAAAAATATCTACCTTAGTAAAGGAATATAAAAATAAACATATAGGTATTGAGCAGATTAAGAAATTCTTAATTGAACTGTATGGAGAAAATATTAATTCTATACTTGAAAGACCGGAAGAAGAGATTATCTCTTTTTGTAAGCAAGTAAGTAAAGGCGTACATTTTGCAACTCCTGTATTTGACGGAGCAAAAGTTCAGGATGTTAAAGATATGCTAAAGCTTGCCGGTCAAGACCCTTCAGGACAAGTGAAATTAATTGACGGTAGAACCGGTGAATATTTTGACCGTCTAGTAACCGTCGGACAGAAATATTTGCTGAAATTGCATCATTTAGTCGATAATAAAATTCACTCCCGTTCTATAGGACCTTATAGCTTAGTAACGCAGCAACCGCTTGGAGGTAAGTCTCATTTCGGCGGGCAGCGTTTCGGAGAAATGGAATGCTGGGCATTACAAGCTTACGGTGCAGCTTATACGTTACAGGAAATGTTAACGGTTAAGTCGGATGACGTAAACGGTAGGATCAAAACTTATGATTCTATAGTACGTGGTGAAAATAATTTTGAATCAGGCATTCCTGAATCATTTAATGTTATGATAAAAGAATTTAGATCTTTATGTCTTAACGTAAAGCTTGAAGTAACTTCAAGTTAAGAAAGACAGGTCATTTAAACAGATAAAAAACAAGTTTTTTATCTGTTTTACTAGATTCCCGCTTTTGCGGGAATGACATATAGGGTGCAATAAGAACTCTGGGTAGACGAAGGTCAATTTCAAAAAGAGCTAGGAGTTCACAAGGCGAGGAGCGGAGCGTATACTTAATACGTGAGCACCTCAGAACTTGTAGAACGACAACGCCAATTTTTGAAATTCACCGAGTATATACGAGTAATTTTTAAGGAAAAGTATTTATGAGCGTAGTAAATTTTTACGGACAATTAAGTAATACTCAACAATTTGATCAGATAAGGATTAATATAGCAAGTCCCGATCAGGTACGTTCGTGGTCTTTCGGTGAAGTAACAAAACCTGAAACAATTAACTATCGAACTTTTAAACCTGAGAAAGATGGTTTATTTTGTGCAAGAATTTTTGGTCCGGTAAAAGATTATGAATGTCTCTGCGGTAAATATAAGCGGATGAAAAACCGTGGCATTACGTGTGAGAAATGCGGCGTTGAAGTTACGGTTTCTAGAGTAAGACGTGAAAGAATGGGGCATATTGAACTTGCAGCTCCCGTTGCTCATATTTGGTTTTTAAAGTCGCTACCTTCAAGAATTAGTACACTTCTTGATATGACAATCCGAGATGTAGAAAAGATTCTTTATTTTGAAAATTATGTAGTAGTTGACCCAGGGCTATCGATTTTACAAAAAGGCGAACTCTTAACAGAGGAAGAATTACAGAAAGCAAAAGATAAGTACGGTGAAGATGCATTTACTGCCTCTATAGGTGCAGAAGTAATACAACAAATGCTTAAAGAGCTTGATTTTTCAAAGTTAAAGCAAGAGTTATACGAGGAATTACAAACTACTTCTTCAGAAGTCAAAAAGAAAAAATTAGTAAAGCGTTTAAAATTAGTAGAGAATTTTTTAGAGTCGGAAAACAAGCCGGAATGGATGATTATGGATGTTTTACCGGTTATTCCTCCTGAAATTAGACCGCTTGTTATGCTTGACGGCGGAAGATTTGCTACTTCAGACTTAAATGAACTTTATAGAAGAGTAATTAATAGAAATAATCGTTTAAAGAAATTAATAGAGTCAAAAGCTCCTGATATAATAGTCAGAAACGAAAAAAGAATGTTACAAGAAGCGGTGGATGCGTTATTTGATAACGGTCGTCGCGGTAGAGCAGCGAAAAATGCTAATAAGCGTCCATTTAAGTCATTAAGTGATATGCTTAAAGGTAAGCAGGGGCGTTTCCGTCAGAACTTGCTAGGTAAGAGGGTTGATTACTCAGGACGTTCGGTTATCGTGGTAGGACCTGAGCTTAAACTTCACCAGTGCGGTTTACCTAAAAAAATGGCTCTGGAGTTATTTAAGCCGTTTATTTATTCTAAGCTTGAGTTGTACGGCATCGCTACAACTATTAAAGCCGCTAAAAGAATGGTGGAAGCTGAAAAATCCGAAGTGTGGGACGTGCTTGAAGAGGTAATTAGAGAGCATCCGGTTTTACTGAATAGAGCTCCGACGTTACATAGGCTTGGTATTCAAGCATTTGAACCGCTATTAATTGAAGGTAAAGCGATCCAGCTTCATCCGCTTGTGTGTGCTGCGTTCAATGCGGATTTTGATGGTGATCAGATGGCAGTACATATCCCATTATCGATTGAAGCACAGCTTGAAGCTAGGGTATTTATGATGTCTACAAATAATATCTTAAGCCCCGCAAACGGTCGTCCTATCATTGTACCGGATAAAGATATAGTGCTTGGTTTATATTATCTAACCCTTGCATTTGATAATGAAGTAGGCGCAGGGATGATGTTCTCAGATTTAGCTGAGATGGAACATGCTTTATATAATAAATTTATAACTATTCATACAAAGATAAAATATCGCAGAAATCAGTTAAATGCCGAAGGTAAAATGGTCCCTGTTATCATTGATACTACTTATGGTAGGTTAATGGTCGGTGAGTTATTGCCTTCTAACCCTAATATAGAATTCAAGTTTATTAATAAACAACTAACTAAAAAAGACATATCATTAGTTATAGATTTAGTTTATCGTCACTGCGGTCAAAAAGCTACGGTAATTTTTGCCGATCAGCTAATGAAACTAGGTTTTAAATATGCTTGTTCTTCAGGTATTTCTTTTGGAATGGACGATATGGTAGTACCGGAATCTAAGAGTACTCATATCAACGAAACTCAGCTTGAAATAAAAGAATTTGAACAACAATATTCAAACGGTTTAATTACTTACGGAGAGAAATATAATAAAGTAGTCGATGCTTGGTCAAGATGTACCGATAGAGTAGCAAACGACATGATGAAAGAGATTGCTACGCCGCCGGTTAATGATGCTCCAAATCATCAGAAAATAAATGCTATATATATGATGGCTATTTCCGGAGCAAGAGGTTCTTTCCAGCAAATTAAGCAGCTAGGCGGTATGCGAGGTTTAATGACCAAATCAAACGGTCAAATTATACAAACTCCTATTATCTCTAACTTTAAGGAAGGATTAACTGAATTTGAGTGTTTTAATTCTGCTAACGGAATGCGTAAAGGGCAAATAGATACGGCTTTAAAAACGGCAAGCTCAGGTTACTTAACAAGAAAATTAGTAGATGTTGCACAAGATTGTATTATTACTGAAAAAGATTGTGGAACTGATAAAGGAATTGACGTTAAGAGTGTTATTGAAGGTGGAGAAGTTATAGTACCTTTAGCTGAAAAGATTTTAGGTCGTACTGCTGCTATTGATATATTTCATCCGGTAACTAATGATCTAATTCTCAATAAAGGCGAGCTTATTAATGAAGCAAAGTTAGAGCAGATTGAGTCGGCAGGACTCGACAGAATTATGATAAAATCCGTATTAACCTGTGAAAGTACTACCGGTATATGTAGCATATGTTACGGTAGGGATCTTGCTACCGGTACATTAGTATCGGAGGGTGAAGCAATCGGGGTTATTGCTGCTCAATCTATCGGTGAACCGGGTACGCAGCTTACAATGAGAACTTTCCATATCGGAGGAGCGGCAACAAAAGGTGCTGAGGTGTCTTCCGTAGACGCTTCCTATGACGCAAAAGTGAAAATTATAAGTCGTAACGTTGTGATTAATTCTGAAGAACGCAAAATTGTTATGAGCCGAAATTGTGAATTATTATTGCTTGATAATAACGGTAATGAAAAGGCTCGTCATAAAATTCCATACGGTGCTAGATTACTTGTTGATGACGGTGATATGGTGATTAAAACTCAAAAACTAGCAGAATGGGATCCTTATACTATACCGATTATCACGGAGAAGTCAGGTAAAGTTTTATTCAAAGATATGGTTGAGGGTATTTCTGTTCGTGACGTAACTGACGAAGCTACCGGAATACCGAGTAAAGTTATTATTGAATCAAAGCAATATTCACGCGGTGCAGAATTACGTCCGCGTATACAGCTTTTAGATGCTAAAGGTGAAGTTATCACCTTATCAAACGGTTTAGAAGCTAGATATTACTTGCCGGTTGGAGCAGTTTTAAGCGTAGAAGACGGAGTACAAATATCGGTAGGTGATATCATTGCACGTATACCGAAAGAATCAACCACTACTAAAGATATTACCGGTGGTTTACCAAGAGTTGCTGAGCTTGTAGAAGCAAGACGCCCTAAAGATCATGCAGTTATTGCCGAAATTGACGGTAGAGTAGAATTCGGTAAAGACTATAAATCTAAAAGACGTATTATTATACATCCGATTGATGAAACAATGTCTATTGAGTATATGGTACCAAAAGGCAAGCATGTTGTAGTTAACGAAGGTGACTTTGTTAAAAAAGGTGATTTATTGATTGACGGTAATCCGGTACTTCAAGATATTTTAAAAGTAATGGGCGTAGAGGTTCTTGCAAATTATATTGTTAATGAGGTTCAAGCTGTTTATCGTCTACAAGGTGTAAAGATTGATGATAAGCACATAGAAGTTATTATCCGTCAGATGTTACAAAAAGTAGAGGTTACGGATTCAGGCGGAACTACATTATTAGTAGGTGAAAAAATAGATAGACATGAATTTGATGAGATAAATGAAAAAGCTATGGAAAATGGTTTAAAACCTGCTGAAGCACAATTAATATTACAAGGTATTACTAAAGCTTCTCTGCAAACTAGATCGTTTATCTCCGCGGCATCATTCCAAGAGACTACTAGAGTTTTAACTGAAGCAGCTATTGCTGGTAAAGTAGATAAGTTGCGAGGACTAAAAGAAAACGTGATAGTTGGACGATTAGTACCTGCTGGAACCGGTTACTTTATGGATAAAATGCGTAAAGCAGCCGTAAAGCTTGATGAAGAGAAAGTATAAATATACTAAGATAGAACTTGAAAAATTGGCTGTGTCATCTTTGTAAGTCGTAGGATACTGAACGTTTAATATATGCTCTGTTCCTCGATTTACAGACCCTTTGCTCTTTTCCAAATTGATCTTCGTATGTACCGGATAGTTTATAAAAAACCCGTCATTGCGAGCCAACATTTATGTTGGCGTGGCAATCTCATGAAATAATAACAAACTCCCCTGAGCTGGCTTCGTCAATTACTTTGTAATGTCCTTGTAATGACGAGGTGGTATCCACGCAACAATGCCTTCCTAGCTAGAAGCGGGAATTCAGAAAAATAACTTACTACGCATTATTGACAAAAAAAAGCCTATAAAAAACCAAGTTTTTTATAGGCTTTTTCTTATATTTCCCACTTGCAGAAATGACGCTTTAATAACAAGCAATCGGTGCTGTTAAATGCTCGTAGGTTTGACCTAAATAAGATACTGGTTGTTCAAAGATATACGTATTATTGTTATCATGATTATAATTACCGTATAATTGTAATCTTGCTAAAGAATCGTCATATTGGAAGTTTTCAAGTGTTTCTTGATTTTTAGATATCTGAATTTCTGCTAAACAATGTTCAACATAAGTTTTCAGTACTTCTTGACGAATTGCATCATGTAAAGTTTTTAACATGAGTAAGTTTACTAATGGGGTAATACTATTATTTGCATTAGTAGTAATCGTAGCTTCTTCGTGTTTTTGATCAATAGACATCTTTCCAAACTTCACTTCTAGAGGTAATTTAGACGTCGATCCGGTACTCGCATCCTCACGTATGTCTATATACGCTGCGGTGCTGCGTTCCGTATCTCTTAATTCTTCTCTATAAGCTGGTTTAGAAAGATGTCTAACAGGCAATTCAGAAATTAAAGACTCTTCATTGCTTACTTCTACCTTCTCTGTTTCAAGATTGGCTGATGCAGCATTGACTTTTTCTTCAAAATTTATCTCTGGGAAAAGTGCTGTCACATCTGTTATGTCAAGTTTTCCTCCTTTTTTACCTACTTCATAAGCTTTAGCAATAATGTGTTTATAAATAACGTCAATTAATGCTCGTTTTGTTTGTATTTCATCAGAATAGTGAATTCCTCCTTCATTCCAAAACTTTACTATTCTAGACAAAGCAGGAATATATTTACTGGCCTTTGCTAAAAATTTTTGTATAAATGTAGGTTCAATAATAGGGGTTAATGTAGGATTTTCTTCATATTGTCTAAATACATACTCGACAATTTTAGGTATATTTTGATCTGCTTCTACTTCGTCAGGTAAGCCGTGTAATATTTTTTTGGCTGTTGCTTGAGCCATCTTCTCATGCAAAATATTAACTCCGATCCATGTCCATGACGGATTAGCCGTAAAACAAAGCTTTGTTATATAAAATGCTAGCGATATAGGTAGAGATAATAACTTTAAATAGTTAAGGCAATTATATCGTATTGGATGAGGAGTGAGGCTATAAATCTTACCCATATCTTGGTTTAACTCACATGATGCTTTAATCATTATATACTTCTGCTTAATTAAATGAGAAGTGATGTCATGTATTGGCATATTATTACTTAAATTTAACTAACTCGTCAGTAAGATATAAAAAACGTTAACATTTGTCAAATGCTATTTAATAAGATTTTGTTTTAAATCAATTATAATACTTGCAAAGTTTTATCAAGATAAATAGAATGACCCAAAGTCAAAAATAATATAAGGAGTAAATATGCTTAACGTAAATTTTGTGAATGAAGAATCATCTACTAATCAAGGTCTAGTAGTTTTTATTGATGAACAGTTAAAGCTTGATAGTAATTTAATAGGACTTGATCAACAACATCATGGATTAATTTCTAAAACTATTCAGAATAAACTGCAATTTACCGGTAAATATGGACAGATCAAGGTTATTCCGTCCGTCATTAAATCAGGCGAGGTTAGATATTTGATAATAGCAGGTCTTGGGAATGAAGAAAAATTAACTGAAGCAAAAATTGAAGAGTTAGGCGGCAAAATCTTACAGCATGCAACCGGTTGTAAAATTTCTACTATTGGCTTAAAACTTACAAATAGAATTAGCAGGTTTACATCTCAAACATTTGCATCTTTAGTTGCTAGCGGTGCGTTTCTTGCTTCTTACAGATTTGATAAATATAGAACTACCTTAAAAGAAGCAGAGAAGTTCGCAGTAGAGTCAATTGAAATTTTTACTGATAATAGCACTGAAACGGCAAAATTATTTGAAATCAAAAAATTAATTGCTGAAGCAGTATTTTTTACAAGAGATATAAGTAATGAACCGTCAAATATTAAAACTCCTCAAGTTTATGCCGAAAGAATAGTTGATAGACTTGAACCGCTAGGGGTAGATGTTGATGTTATCGGTGAACGTGAGATGAAAAACCTTGGTATGGGAGCATTACTTGGTGTGGGGCAAGGTTCACAAAACGAGTCAAAGTTAGTGGTGATGGAATATAAAGGTGGCAGTAAAGATGCTCCGACTATTGCTTTGGTCGGTAAAGGAGTGATTTTTGATACAGGCGGTATTTCATTAAAACCGTCAAGTGATATGCACTTAATGCGATACGATATGGGAGGTTCTGCAGCAGTTGTGGGTACCATCATTGCGGTTGCTGGTCAAAAATTACCTATAAATATAGTCGGTGTTGTAGGGCTTGTCGAAAATATGCCGTCCGGTAATGCACAGCGTCCAGGGGATGTAGTCACTACCATGTCAGGGCAAACTGCCGAAGTTTTAAATACCGATGCAGAAGGGCGTTTAGTACTTGCTGATGCTGTTTGGTATGCACAAGAAAAATTTAAGCCTAAATGCGTGATTGACGTTGCAACTCTAACAGGAGCAATAACCATAGCACTTGGTAATATATATGCTGGTTGTTTTTCCAATAATGATGAGTTAGCTGATAAGTTAATAAAAGTAGGGGAAGAAGTTAATGAAAAACTTTGGAGAATGCCGCTGCATGATGAGTACGATGCAATGATTAACTCCGACATAGCCGATATGGCAAATATCGGGAACGTACCGAGAGCTGCTGGAAGCTGCATAGCTGCACATTTCATTAAACGTTTCATTAAAGATGGAGTAGATTGGGCTCATTTAGATATAGCAGGCGTTGCAAATAGTAATAAAGCTTCAGCACTCGGTCCTAAGGGGGCAGTAGGATACGGCGTGAGATTACTAGAGAAATTTATCAAAGAATATACTTAAATGCTATTCTTGCGTTGCATTGCCTGCATGGATACCGAGTCGTCATTGCGAGCAGCCTTAGGCTGCGTGGCAATCTCGTCAAATATCCTGAGATTGCTTCGTCAATTTTACTTACGTCATTTTCTTGCAATGACGGAAAAAACTATCCACATGTGTAATACTGAGCTAAGGATGACATTAAACTTCGTCTATTTACTATTCGTTTATTCTGAATATAATTATGAACACAATAAATAAACCTTATATATTTGTTATAGGTAATGAGAAAGGCGGAGCAGGTAAAACTACCTGTTCTATGCATCTAATAATCGCTCTGCTTTATCAAAATTATTCGGTAGTAAGTATAGATACCGATTCACGTCAAAGTTCGTTAACGAATTATTTAAAAAATCGAGATTTATATAATAAACACAATCCTGATAAACCTGTATTAGTACCGAAACATTTTCATATATCGGAAAGCAAAGTAGAAGAGCAAGCAAAGAGTTTTGAGCCGATACTCAAAAATAATCAGGATGTCGATTATATAGTGATTGATACCCCAGGCAGTCATACTCCTTTATCAAGGGTTGTTCATTCTTACGCCGATACAATTATTACACCGATTAATGATAGCTTTCTAGATTTAGACGTAATAGCAAAAGTCGATAGCAAGGATGAAATTATTAGCCCATCAATATATAGTCAAATGATTTGGGAGCAGAAAATGGAACGTGCTAGTCGTGATAGAATTAGTATAGATTGGGTAATACTTCGTAATCGTTTAAGTAATCTTGATGCATTAAATAAAAGACGCGTAGGAAATGTATTAGCTAAACTTGCTAAAAGAATTAACTTTAAACTCGCAGAAGGATTTAGTGAACGTGTAATATATAGGGAGTTATTTTTACAAGGTCTAACATTACTTGATCTAAAAACTGCAAAATATGATAGAGCATTTAATAGCTCACACGTGCTTGCACGTCAAGAATTACGAAATTTTTTAGACTTTCTAGGTATTAAGGCTGCGTTCAAAGGTTAATTTCTATTAAAGTTTTTCTTGTATAAAAAAATATATAAAAATATATATATAATGTAAATTAATATGTTTTAACTTTATAAGAGAAGAGAAACAAATGCCAAATATTGCTGAAAATATTTCAAAACTACCGGAAGAACAAGAAAAAGTTAATAAGCTTGTTGATCAATATAAAAATTTAACTCCGGAAGAACAAAAAATTGTTGATAGAAAACTTAAGTCACATTTTACAAAAGAAGAGCTAGAACAAGATGAGCTTAAATCAAGAATGAATAGGATACGTAGTAATTTGTCTAAGCAAGACCAAGAAAAACTACAAGCAGGTAATAATTCTATAGGTGAAATAGCAAAAGATGTATTATCGTTAGTTAAAGGAATAATAAATCTAGTCGAAAATGTTGCAGAGATAATTAAAAATCCTAAGAAAGCAATATATGAATGGATTAAAGGTGAGTTAAATCAAGTAAAACCTCAACAACAAAATTATCAGCAACGCCCATCAAAGCCAAAAGCTGCTGTAATATCAAGATAAAACTTTGGCAAGATAAATTTTTAGTTTTTATTTGCGAAAATTTGTGATTTTATGTATATAATGGGGAAATCGTATAATAAAAAAATAAAAATGCATAAATACAGAACTCATAATTGTAACGAATTACAAATATCCGATGTAGAAACAGAAGTTAAGCTATCCGGTTGGGTACATAGAAGAAGAGATCACGGGAATCTAGTTTTTATAGATTTACGTGATCATTACGGTATAACTCAAATCGTGTTTACCGATCAAAACCCTCAGCTTATGGAGGATGCAAGTCGCTTGCGTTATGAGTCGGTAATTACGGTAAGGGGTACAGTTGTAGCAAGATCAGAGGACACGATTAATAATACGCTTCCGACAGGTCATGTTGAAGTGCTAGCTGTGGAATTTAGTGTTGAGTCAGTTGCGGACACTCTACCTTTTGTTATTAATACTGAAAAAGACGCTCCCGAAGAGTCTAGGCTTAAACATCGCTTTTTAGATCTTAGACGTGAGAAATTACATAATAATATAATACTCCGCTCACAAATTATTTCTCATATTCGTCATTTGATGACGGCAAGCGGTTTTACCGAATTTCAAACTCCGATTTTAACAGCAAGCTCACCTGAGGGGGCTAGGGATTTTTTAGTACCTAGTAGAATGCATCCGGGTAAGTTCTATGCATTACCGCAAGCACCTCAGCAATTCAAGCAGTTATTGATGGTATCAGGCTTTGATCGTTATTTCCAAATTGCGCCTTGTTTTCGGGATGAAGATGCAAGAGCCGATAGATCACCCGGCGAGTTTTATCAGCTAGATGTAGAAATGTCGTTTGTTACACAGGAAGACGTATTTAGTACTATTGAGCCTGTGATGTATGATTTATTCACTAAATTCACGGATAAGAAAGTATCAGAGACTCCTTTCGTTTGTATTCCATATAATGAATCTATGCTAAAATACGGCTCTGATAAGCCTGATTTGCGTAACCCTATTATAATTGCCGATGTAACTGAGATATTTAGAGATTCCGATTTTACAATCTTTAGAGAGAATATTAAAAAAGGTAGCATAGTTCGTGCAATTCCTGCACCTAAGGCAGCTGCACTGCCTCGTAGTTTCTTCGATAAAATGATAGAGTTTGCGATATCAGAAGGAGCAGGTGGACTTGGCTATATTCAGTTTAGTGAAACCGGTGAAGCAAAGGGACCGGTAGTAAAATTCTTAAGCCCGCAGCAATTAGAGAGTCTAAAAGCTACAGCTAGTATTAGTAACGGTGATGCTGTATTTTTCGCTAGCGATAAGAAAGAGAAAGCTACTAAACTTGCCGGTAAGGTTAGAATAAGACTTGGTGAAGAGCTTGATTTACTTGAAAAAGATTGTTTTAAATTCTGCTGGATTACCGATTTTCCATTCTATGAGTTAAATGAAGAAACAGGAAAAATTGATTTTAGCCATAATCCGTTTTCTATGCCGCAGGGCGGAATAGATGCTTTAGAGCAAGCTAAAACCACTGAAGAGTTATTAGAACTTACCGCATACCAATATGATATTGTTTGTAACGGTATTGAATTGTCCAGCGGTGCTATTAGAAACCATAAGCCGGAAATTATGTATAAAGCATTTTCCATAGCAGGTTATAGTAAAGAGGAAGTTGATAAGAGATTTGGAGGGATGATTAGAGCATTTAAGTTTGGAGCTCCACCACATGGTGGAATAGCCCCCGGTATTGACCGAATCGTTATGCTGCTTGCGGAAGCAACAAATATAAGGGAAATAATTGCGTTTCCTTTAAACCAGCAGGCTGAAGATTTACTAATGAACGCCCCAAGCTATGTAGAGGATAAAGCTCTAAAAGAGCTAAGCATTATGCTCTCACCGTCTGCTAGAAAAAATGCAGAAAAAGAATAAGAATTTATAGTTGTTGTATGTTATTATATCATGCCGCAACTTGGCTATAGTATGTCATTTCTAGCTAAAAGCGGAAAGCCAGTACTTTTCGCTGTCATACCGTGGCTTGACCACGGTATCGAGAAAAAAATTTAAAAAAGACTAGATACTGCAATCAAGTCGCAGGATGAGATTAATAGTTACTGGCTTTCCGCTTTTAGCTAGAAATGACATTAGGACTATGCAACGACTCTGTGACTGCTCGCAATGACGTTTAAGGCATACACTCAACAATGCTTATCTTTGTTGATGTCTTTCCTTCCTAGCTTGTAATTGAGAGAATGCGATTTCTTTTACCGTTTCTACTCTTTTTGTTTGAAGTCTTTCTTGCTTCTTCTGTTGTAGTACATTACCAATTTTTATACTTTCTGCTATAAGTTTTTCTGTATTATGAATTTTATTTAAATTCTCAGGAGAAATTTGTTTCATAAAATAATTTGAGATACTAGGTAAACCTCTCTTTTCACAAAAAATTCCTACCTTGTAATATATAGTATCTTTAGAATTTAACTTGAAAGATTTAGCATTTAATAAGTTGGTCGTGTTTTCGATGTTATCCTGATATTTTAAATTTTTCTTTATACCCTTAATATCTTGCTCAGTAAGATAATTTTCTTTTTTTAGCACTTTCATTATATTGTCGTAGAATTTTGCTACTGCTTTATCGGTTACGTTTTTAGTTGTTGCCTGCTTTGTAAAATCAACAATTAGTGATGCCAATTTTTCGCCTGTAGATTTGTCTTGTATACGCATTGATTTTGCAGGATCAGAAATTTGTACTTCTACTTTATCTGTCTTAACCTCAACTTCTTTTTCTTGCCATTTTCCGTCCAAATCTTTGCTCCATTGTTGTTCCTTGATTGTTTCTTTTTTCAAGCCTATAGAAATTTTAATTTGGTAATTATTTTCATACGCCCACTCTTTAGCATCTTTACCTTCAATTGTAATGTTATTATCTATTGCATAGAGTACCGGGTCTTTTACAGGTGAATTAGCGAAAGCCTCTAACCAACCACCATTTTTAAATTCAGGTGAAACATTACTGAATTTTGTTACTATCTCAGCTCCTTTGGCCACTTCTTGCATATTAACAAGATTTTCTTTTATACTGCTTTTATAGTGTTTTCTCAAATCATCAAAATTTTGAATATTAGTGGATAACATAATATTTTTTGGATCAAACCCAGCTTTTTTTAATTCATCAATTTTTTGATCAACTATTGCTTCCATCTGTTTCTCATCAAATTGACTTATCATTTGATTTAATGATGCGCTATATTTATCGATACTAAATGAGAAATTACCTGCTTTAATAGCAGCACTGTAGCCAACACCAGGATGTGTAAACATTTCAGCTGTTGATTGAATCATACTGCTAAAATTCTTATGAAATGCTAAAAAAGAGCGACCATGATCAATTTTGGTTATTGTTTTACCATCCTGTACCATTAAATTACCAGCATGATAATCTACTTCCCCCAGCATATGACAAGCAGCTATGGCTTTTTCAAATCCTTCCAACTTTTTTAAATTTTGATCATTAGCTCTGACTCTAGTTTCACCTGATAAACCGGAAAATTCTGTTAGTGTTACAGCATTATCAAAAAATTTAGAACGTACATAAAGTGAATCAGGGTGTTTTTCATCCGCTGTTACCAGCCCTTCTTTTGGTGCGCGATCATGTAATAAAAATTGATACATGGTAGAGCCTATTAATTCTTGTACTCCGTCTCTTCGGTCAGCCATAGCCTGTCTTTGTGCATGATTACCTTGTATTTTTTGGCATGCAGCATGAGTTTTATAAAAATGTTTTAAAATAAAAGTATTACCGGCGTTATCTTTAGCAACATAACCGGCCGAGACGCCTGCTGCCTTTTTTCCTTTCTCCTCAAACTCAGCTTGCTGTGCCACCCTCTTATCACGTAGCATAGCATCAATTACTTTTTGAGGGTCATTAGGATTTCTTATTTCTTCAAGTTTTCTGTAATCTGCGTTATATCGGCTATCATCTAATCCAACCTGTCGTTCAATTGCCTCTATCATAACTAAGTGCTCTAAAAGAGGTGCATCAATTATTTCCCTGAATTTCTTGTTTTTATCTCCTGGAAACGAGTTTTTTATTATTGTTGTAACTTTAGCTAAATCCTTAGTGTTTAAATCGGCTAGGGCCATATAGCTAATATATAGGCTTTCAGTAGTAGGAGATTGGTCATTAGAAAGGTCAATAACAGATTCGGCAATGCCTTTGCAGGTTTTAGATATTTTGGCATTCAATTCTGTATCGTTAGTTTTCAGGGCTTTAAAAAGTTGCTCTTGTAATAATAATTCTTGTTGAGTTTTCTCTTTAGACATAAAAATAACCTGCTTAATATTAACTAATAGTGAAAAAGTGCATTGTGAAGAAACCACGCAGCAATTGACGAAGCAATCCAGTAAACATTTTGATTTACAGAATTTTTTTATTATTTTTTCTGGATTGCCGAGTTCGCTGCGACCGTTTGCAATGATGATTCGGTATCCACGCAACAATGCCACGTGGGAATGACATTGAATAAGTTTTCGAAGCCGTGCAACAAAGCCCCCGCTTTTGCGGGGATATGACATCCAGGTCTTTTTAAAAACTATTCAGTACTATAGATTTGATCGTGATATAACAATGAAAAAACCGAAGCAATGAAATAAAATCATGACTTTGCAAGCATGATGATACCAATTAATCTCTTCTATTGCCTAAAAATCTCATTAAATATAGGAAAAGATTTATAAAATCTAAATATAAAGTAAAGGCTGCCATAATAGAAAGCTTTTGTCCTACTTCATCGTTTCCTGCCATGTAATACATAGACTTAATCTTTTGAGTATCCCAAGCAATTAATCCCATAAATATTACTATTCCAATAAGAGAAGTAGCAAAAGAAAGAGCCGAGCTTTTTATAAACAAGTTGACTAATGAAGCAATGATAAGACCTATAAGACCCATTGCAAAAAATGAACCCATAGATGTTAAATCTCTACTTGTACTATAACCGTATAAACTCATTGCTCCAAAAACGGAAGAGCAAATAAAGAAAGTACGAGCTATTGATGCACCGGTATAAATAAGAGCTAAATATGCAAGCGACATACCGGTTAAACCGGCATAAACCCAAAATAATATTTGTGTCGTTTGCAGGTTCATTTGTCCGAAGCCCATAAAGAAATATAAAGCAATACCGAGCGGAGCAAACATTATAATAGTACCGAAACCTGTTTGAAACATTAAATTATAAATAGGCTCAACTGATATAGTCGTTACGGCTGCTACACCGGTTAGTAAAAGTGCTAAAGCCATATAATTATATACTTTAAGCATGTATTTTCTTAAGCCTTCATCAAAAGTTTTATTTTTTGAGGCGGCAGTTAAAGTTTTTGTATAATCGATCATAAGTAACCTTAGGATTATGTTATTTACATAATAAAATATAGCCTCTTAAAGGTATTTTTTCAAGCTATATTAATTATATTTTATAAATATCTTGCATTGAATATAAAGCAGAAGGTTTATCTTGTAGCCAAATAGCGGCTTTAATTGCACCAATAGAAAAAGAATTTTTATTCAGAGCTTCGTGTTTTAAGGTGATTATTTCATCGTCACCTAGGAAAGATATTTCATGTATACCGTGAACATTTCCACCACGAAGCGAGGAAATACCTATTTCTTTTTCGCTTCTTAGTCTATTACCACGATTAAATGTTATATTTAATCCTTTTTTGCTGGCAATTGTTTCAGCAAGCATAACAGCAGTTCCTGAGGGTGAATCTTTTTTATTACGGTGATGCGTTTCTAGAATTTCAACATCGTAATCATCTAGTATTTTTGTTACTTCTTTAGCTAGATAGCTAAGCAAATTAGCTCCTATACTCATATTTGCAGAATATAAAACAGGTAAAGTTTGAGCTGCTTTTTCTAAAAGCTTAAAATGTTGAGGTTGGAGACCTGTGGTTCCGATTACTAATTTTGTATTATGTTTTAATGCATAATTAATTAATTTTTCTAATATTTCAGGGGTAGAAAAATCGATGATCACATCAGAATTTTTACAAAAATTATCTAAATCATCTAAATTATTAGTACTATTAAATTTTGCTGCAATTTTGCAATCTTTAAATTTATCTATTCTCTCTAGAATAGTTTCTCCCATTTTACCGGTAGAACCACTAAGACCGATATTTAACATATTGGCAATGTATACTCCTAATAAATGAACAGTAAATAGACGAAGTTTAATTTGGACAAGAGCAAGGCGTCTAAAGTCCTTGGATCGCAGTGTATACTTAATTATAGTTCGAACCGCAGATCTTATTAGACGACGCCAATTTTTCAAATTAAACTAGGTTCTGTAAATATTTCTAATTGATTGGCTATTTTGAGGTGTTTTTTAGCGAAAATTAATAAGATTTTTGCTGGAATAGTTACTTATATTTCAAAAAATCTTATAATTTGCAGCAAAAAATAACCAAAATTAAATCTTTGTATACGATTTATGAAAATATAATAGAGGCTTTAAATCATTTTTAATAGCGGTATTTATTACTTCACCGATAAATATAACATGATCACCGGCATCGTAAGAAGCATATTTATTACACTCTATATGATAAGTTGCACCGTTTATTAAAGGGCAATCAGTTTTATTACCAAGCTCATAATCAATTTTTGTAAATTTATTAGATTGTGATTTAGCAAAATGTTTTGAGATATCAATTTGATTCTCTGCTAAAATACTAATTGCAAACTTATCACTTTTTTGAAAACTGTTTATACTAAAAGAGTTTTTATTAAGGCAAAATAATATTAATGGCGGTTTTAAAGATACGGAAGTAAGAGAACTAGCAGTAAAGCCAAAAAGTTCGTTATTGCAATTTGTTGTTATAATAGTCACTCCCTGAGGGAATCGGCTCATAGCATCTTTAAATTGACTTTCTGTTACTGTCCCAGCCATTTTTTCATAATTTTGTTAATGGTTCCGTCTTTTTTTAATGAATCGATTGCCTCATTAATTTCATTAATTAGTCCTGAGTTTTTAGACATGCCTATAGCAAAATCGGATGAAAATTCTTCTAAAGTACTGCTTTCTAAATTTGCATTATTTTCTTTTAATTTTTTGCCTTGAAATTCCTCAGAAATAATAGCATCTATGACTCTGGCTTTTAATTCTTCAACCAACATTAAATGATTTGCTAAAGAATGAACTTTAATATTTATTGTCTTTGATAGATCGTGTGCTTTTTTTTCTAAAACACTACCGAGCTGTACCCCTACTATTTTATTTTCGAGATCTTTGCTATTTTGTATATTATCACCTGTTCTATATATTATGGCAAATCTTGCAGTAGCATAATTATCGGAAAAGCTGATATATTCAGCACGCTCCGGTGTTACGGAAAGCTCCGCCACCGCAACATCAATATTTTCACTAACCAAAGCTGCAAGTAAACCGTTAAAGTCGAAGTTTTTTATGATAACTTTTTTATTTAGACGTTCGCTTATTGCTTTGATAATATCAATATCAATCCCAACAATCTCTCCGTCTTGGATAAATTCATAAGGAGGATTATCTGCGGCAGTACCGACTATTAAAGTTTTTTCCGTTTCTTTTTTTTCACAAGAAACTAGTAAGCAAGATAGTAAAAATATTTTCAGAAATTTCATAAAAATAATGTTTTAAGTTTGAGTATGTTCTGTGTCATCCTACGAGGCATTGCCCTTGTTGTACGGATATCAAATCGTCATTGCGAGGAAAATTACGTAGTAATTGACGAAGCAATCTCAGGATATTTGGCGAGATTGCCATGTAGCCTACGGCTGCTCGCAATGACGATAAAACCGAGCCATGCAACAAAGTCTATGGCTGCTCGCAATGACAGGAAAATCTATCCACGCGGGCAATATCTTCAAAGGAATAGCATCAAGAACTCAATTTCTCCTTTAAAAGCTGATTCACAAGCGTCGGATTAGCCTTACTGCCGGTTTTTTTCATTACCTGCCCTACAAAGAAACCGAATAATTTATCCTTACCACTTCTATAACCCTCTACTGATTCAGGATTTTCAGCTATTACCTCGTCAATTACCGTGTTTAGCACGTTATTATCCGAAACTTGTACAAGTCCTTTTTCTTCTACTATTTTATCAGGTGCTTTACCGGTTTCAAACATAATTTCAAAAACGGTTTTTGCAATTTTACCGGAAATAGTATCATTTTCTATTAATTTTACCAGTTTTGCAAAGTTACTAGGGGTAATTTTGCATTCATTTATTCCTATCGATGCTTTATTTAATTGGCCAAATAATTCACTAGTTAGCCAATTAGTAAGCATTTTAGGGTTACATTCATTTGCTGCTTTCTCAAAGTACTCAGCAACCGATTCATCGGCTACTATTACTTCGGCATCATATTTACTTAAGCTAAATTCCTTCGTATATTTTTCAATCTTTTGATCAGGTAGCTCAGGTAAATTTGCTTTTAGCTCATTTATTAACTCATCAGAAATAACAAGCGGTAATAAATCGGGATCAGGAAAATATCTATAATCAAGTGCTTCTTCTTTTAAACGCATAGTTCTTGTTTCGCCGCTATCGGCATTAAATAGGCGTGTTTCTTGAATTATTTCTTCACCGCTTTCAAGCAAGTCAACTTGTCTTTTAGCTTCAAATTCTATTGCTTTAATGATGTTACGAATTGAATTAATATTTTTAATTTCGCATCTTGTGCCGAGTGGTTCGCCGCTACGTCTTACTGAAATATTAGCATCGCAACGCATCGAGCCTTTTTCCATATCACCGTCACAGCTGCCAATATAACGTAACAAATTTCTTAGCTTTTTTACAAATTCAGCTGCTTCTTCTGGTGATGATATATCAGGTTCGGTCACAATTTCCATAAGTCCAATACCGGCACGATTCAAATCGATAAAGCTGTAATGTGGTGATTGATCATGCATAGATTTACCCGCATCTTGCTCTAAATGCAAACGGTTAATACGAATAGTTTTAAGATCGCCGGTACTAGTCGGTATTTCCATAGTGCCGTTTTGTACTATAGGATAGTAAAATTGCGAAATTTGGTAACCTTGCGGCAGATCGGCATAAAAATAATTTTTACGGTCAAATACCGAATATTTATTTATTTTAGCTTTAAGCCCAAGCCCTGTTTTAATTGCTTGGTGTACACAATGCTTATTTAATACCGGTAACATCCCGGGCATTGCTGCATCGACATAGGAAACCTGCGAATTTGGATTTGCTGCAAAAATAGTACTACTTCCTGAAAAAAGCTTAGATTTTGAAGAAATTTGAGCATGGATTTCAAGCCCTATTACATATTCCCATTTCCCCGTATTACCTTCAATATATGCCATAATTAAAAACCCTTTGGTTCAAAGTTAATATGTTTTACACCTGACTCAATTGTCGATGCTACTTTCAAAACATTATATTCGTCTAATTGTTTACCTATAATCTGTATCCCAAGAGGTAAACCGCGTGCCGATAATCCAGCAGGAACCGATGCACAAGGTAAACCGGCTAAACTTGCAGGAATAGTAAATAAATCGTTTAAATACATAATAGTCGGATCATTTTGTTTTTCACCAATCTTAAAAGCTGCAGTCGGGGCAGCCGGTAATAAAATGGCATCAACTTTTGCAAAAGCATTATTAAAATCGTTTGCAACTAAACGACGTACTTTTTGAGCTTTTAGATAATATGCATCCATACCACTAGATGATAGCACATATGTTCCAATCATAATACGACGTTTTACTTCCTCCCCAAATCCGGTTGATCTAGTCATTTCATACATTTCGTCAAGCGTCATATTTTCACGTTCTACTCGAAGACCGTATCTAACGCCGTCATATCTAGATAAATTTGAAGAAGCTTCAGCCGGTGCTATTACGTAATAAACAGCAACACCGTATTTAGCATGCGGCAAAGTAATATCAACTATTTCAGCACCGGCGTTTTTAATGAGTTCTATGGTATCCTGCCACATTTTCATAATATCAGGTTCAATAACACTGCCCTCACCAAGGCTAAGAGGTACGCCTATCTTCATATTTTTCATAGAACTTCCGATAGCGGATTGTAGCTCTGGAACTTCTGCTTTAATCGAAGTAGAATCTTTTTCGTCAAACCCCATCATCGCTTCAAGCATAATGCTACTGTCTAAAACGCTTCTAGTAAATATTCCTGCTTGATCAAGGGAGCTAGCAAACGATATCATTCCGTATCTTGAGCAACGACCATATGTCGGTTTAAAACCGACTAAACCCGTAAAGCTTGCAGGTTGACGTACCGAGCCTCCCGTATCGCTACCAAGAGCAGCAGATGCCATAAATCCGCTAACTGCTGCAGCTGAACCGCCTGAAGAACCGCCTGGAACTAAATCAGCATTGTCATCATTTGCTTTCCAAGGGCTAATTACATTTCCAAAACAACTAGTGATATTTGCTGAACCCATAGCAAACTCATCCATATTGGTTTTGCCGAGCATCACACCGCCCTTATCAAAAATATTTTGTGTAACACTTGATTCATAATTAGGTATAAAATTTTTCAGTATATTAGAACATGCCGTAGTTCTAATTCCTTTCGTGCAGAAAAGATCTTTAGCGGCAAACGGGATACCCTCAAGGGTTCTTGCGTTATTTTGAGCATAATTTTGATCGGCTGCTTCAGCCTGTTTTAAAGCTAAGTCAAAAGTTTCGGTAACATAAGCATTTAGGTTTCTATGCTTCTCTATTTGTTTAATATGTGCACCTATTAATTCCGTACTTGTAAAATCTTTATTTTTTAGACCTTTTATACTGTCTGCTACTGTTAGTTTGTTTAGTTCCATCATAATTATTCAACAACCTTTGGAGTGATAAAATATTTTACTTCTTTAGCCAGCTGAGCACTATTTCCACTTACATTATCAAATAACTCACTTGATAAATCAGAACTTGTAATGGCGTCCTCTCGCATTCTAGCACTTATATTACAAACCGAAGTTAAAGGCTCTATATCTTTGCAATCTATTTCATTTAAAATATCGATCATATCCATAATAGTACTAAGCTGAGTAAAAAATTTTTCTACAGTATCTTCTTCAAATTTTAATCTAGCTAATTTTGCTATTTTCTGTGCTTCTTCTTTTGTTATCATAGTTTTATTATTTTGAGTGATATAGTCTGATGTTATTCCTGTGAAGGCTTGCCTGTTTGTAACGGTATTTCTGTCGTCCTGCGACTTGTGAGCTAGATCCTGGATACAGCCTGTGATACAAGGTTCTATAGCCGATTTTATTGCATGACTCCTTTATTTTATTAAGGCAAAAAAGCTAATTAGTTATTTTTTCTAAAATTATCTTATTATCAAAACCACCATTAACTTTCTTTTTTGTTTTTTAATTTTTAATATATCTTTTAGTTTATAGCCATTAATATTACAGATTGTTTCAAGTATTTCTAATATATCGGCAACTTCTCCATATACTCATCTTGTAAAATTTCCTCTACTTCTTCTAGTAGTTTATTTTTTAATAATTCTTTATACTCACATGATTTAGCAATATGAGTAGCTGGTATCCTGCCTGATTTTAAGATAATTTCTGGAATTAAGTCTCTAACTAATTTTGTCATTTTATTTTGTCAGTATAGATTCAATTTATGTCATTCTCGCTTAGCATTGTTGCATGGATCGATTCCACTGCTGTCATCCCGCGACTTGATTGCGGGATCCAGTTAAAAATAAAATTATTAGTATTTTTTATTGTTTTTATAGACCCTGTGGTCAAGCCACGGGGTGACACAGTGGATTTTACCGGTCCACGCAACAAATCTAAAGCAGGAATGACATAGAAAATCAAACAGTCATTATTTCTTGTTCTTTTTGTTTTATTACCGAGTCAACTTTACTACTATAATCATCGGTTAGCTTTTGTACTTGTTCAGATAAGCTATGATGCTCATCTTTTGCGATAACGTTATCCTTTTCTAGCTTTTTAAGTGCTTCATTGCCGTCTCTTCTAATATTACGTAATGCAATTTTAGTATCTTCACCGTATTTATGAGCAAGTTTTACCAGTTCTTTACGTCTTTCTTCAGTTAAAACCGGTATCGGCAGTCTGATTAATTGACCGTCCGTTGCAGGAGTTAAGCCAAGATTTGCTATCGTAATTCCTTTCTCTACCGATGATACCATAGATTTATCCCAAACCTGCACGTTAATTGTTCGTGCATCAGGTGTGGATAGAGAAGCAACTTGTGAAAGCGGTATTTTACTCCCGTAAGCTTCCACGGTTACGCTATCAAGTAAATTCACTGAAGCTCTACCGGTACGTAGCCCTTTAAGCTCATGATCTAAAACTTTTAGAGCTTTCTCCATCTTTTCTTGTAAGTTTTTCTTTAAATGCTCTTTATCCATCTTTATTTATCCATATATTATTAGTACACGAATTGAGACATTGTTATATGTATTAGGAAATGCCCCCGATGTAATTCCCGCGTAGATTGGTTTTTCCGTCATTGCAAGGAAAAACTATAAGTTTTGACGAAGCAATCTAGTAAAAAATTCTGATCTACAGAATTTTTTACTATTTTTTCTAGATTGCCACGCAGCTTACGGCTGCTCGCAATGACGATTTAGTCTCTACGCAACAACACCTATGCGGGAATGACATAAAAATCATACAACAATTCACACTACAATATATTATTCCTCAATTGTCGTATATTCCCCTTTATCTTGTATTACTCTAGCAAAATTTCCCTGTTCTTTTATCGAAAATACCCTTATAGGTAATTTATTTTCTCTTGCAACTGCAATAGCTGCCGTATCCATGACTTGCAGGTTATTAGTTATAACATCTTTATAGCTAATAGTGAAATATTTCTTAGCATCCGGATTTTTTTTAGGGTCGGAATCATATACACCGTCAACCTGAGTTGCTTTTAATAAAATATCGCAATTCATTTCGATTGCGCGAAGTACTGCGGCACTATCGGTTGTACAAAACGGGTTACCCGTACCGCCGGCAAAAATTACTACACGCTTTTTTTCCATATGTCTTTTAGCTTTGCGGCGCATATAAGGTTCGCACACGCTCATCATAGGAATAGCCGATAGAACTCTTGTATAGATATTGAGGCTTTCCATAACGTTTTGTAAAGTTAAAGCATTAATCACCGTTGCAAGCATACCTATATAATCCGCTGAAGCTCGGTCCATACCGACAAGTGCTGCATTAATCCCGCGGTAAATATTTCCACCGCCGACTACAATAGCGACTTCTACTCCTAAATCGAT
Organism: Rickettsia honei RB; assembly: GCF_000263055.1. Taxonomy (NCBI): domain Bacteria; kingdom Pseudomonadati; phylum Pseudomonadota; class Alphaproteobacteria; order Rickettsiales; family Rickettsiaceae; genus Rickettsia; species Rickettsia honei. The sequence goes on from NZ_AJTT01000002.1 coordinate 27,235, forward strand.
AACTTCTTTAATATCGATGGCAATCTTTTTTATTACGTCATATTCATGCCCAAATTGCTTATCTCCCATTAAAGCTTCCCCTGACACTTTAAGTAAAACTTTTTTATACTTTAGAGCGTTTATATCTGATATCATTTTCTGCTTCAAGTTGTTTTTAATATCTGCTTAATTTTTTTAATCATTATACCTCTTTGTAGGTCGGTAATCGATGATTTATTGAGTGCATGCACTAATAACATATTATTATTTATATCAAGTGTTACTGTACCTGGAGTTAGAGTAATCGAATTACCATAAATTATTTCGCCTATTTCTTCTAGCCCTTCTGCGTCAACCCATTCAAAAACCGGCTCTATTCCTATCTTTCTTTGCCAAATTATTTTAATAACCGTGAAAGCCGATTTCCATATTTCTAATAATAACCAAGGAAAATATAATATAAATTTAATTTTAGTGAGCATTAACATTTTCGGTTAATTTGATATTTGAAGTAAAAGGTATTAGTAGCATTATAAATACAAATAACAGCCCTATCATATTAAATATATTATTTATTGCAATTACAAAAGCATCATGATTTAATTTGTTTGCTAATAACAAATATGATGCTTTTTCGGGATTTAAAACTTTTCCGCTTAATAATTCATTATAAGAATCTAGTTGTTCTAATGCCATTATAGAAGTAGACGAGATATTTTCCGATAAATATTGCATAAAGGTTTTAGTATCATTAGTAAGTATAGTACTGATTATTGCAAGCCCTACCGCTCCTCCTAAATTACGAGTAAGATTATAAAGCCCGCTAGCGTTACCTACTCTTTCTTTCGGCATATTGCCAAGAGCTATATTATTAGTCGGTATAAAACAAAACATTAATGAAAGCCCTCTAACAAATTGAGGAAGCACAAATGCAGCAAATTTAGAATCAGGCGTTAGAAAACTATTCAAATGACATCCAAGAGCAAACCCTCCAAGCCCTATAATAAGCATCAGGCGTAAATCTACCCCTAACCCTAACATTCTACCGACGAGTGGTGCAGATAAAAATTGTGCTCCGCCCGTCACCATCATAGTAGCCCCGATTTGTAATGTATCATATCCGGCAATAGTAAAGAGAAATAGCGGTAATATATATACTGCCCCGTATAATCCGATACCCATAACGAACGAATAAAGGCAACCAAAAGTAAAGTCTTTATAAAGAAATGTTTTTAAGTCTAAAATTGGATTAATAAAGGTTAGTTCTCTAATGATTAATAAAATAAAACCTAAAACTACTGTAATACTTAAGAATAATATTAAATTATCCTCAAGCCAACCTTTTTTGTTTCCTTCTTCTAACACATACTGTAATAAGCCAAGCGTTAAAGCCATTAATAATATACCGAGAAAATCAAAATTTTTCAGTAATTTATAATTTGGTTTATCAAAATCCCCATATAAAAAAACCACCGTACATACGAAAATACCGGGTATGACGTTTAATAAAAACATAAAATGCCATGATAAAATCTCCGTAATATATCCACCGAGTGTAGGTCCTAAAGTAGGGGCAACAGTTACGACAAGTCCGATTAAGATAATAACGATAGGACGTTGCGATGCAGGAAAAAGTATAAAAACGGTACTAAAGACCGTCGGTATCATAGCACCGCCAAAAAAGCCTTGTAATGCTCTAAAGATAATCATGGATTCAATATTAGTTGCAAGCGAACATAATACGCTCATAACCGTAAACCCTAAAGCTGCAATAAAATAAGAAATTCTAGTAGTAAGTAACCTTGCTAAAAAGCCGGTAATAGGAATAATGATAACTTCAGCTATTAAGTACGATGTTTGAACCCAAGAAAGTTCATCGCTTGAAGCGGCAAGACCGGCAGCTATTACGGATAATGAGCTAGCGACAATTTGAATATCAAGTACCGACATAAACATGCCGACAACCATACCAAAAAAAGCAAATAATTGCTTTTTAGAAAGAGCAGGCGGTTGTAAATTATCATTTGACATAATTAAATTATACAGTTTAAATTAAATAAAGTTAATAAGTGACATATATGTTTAAAATAAAAAATCATCGTACAACTTTTAATTTTTAATTAAACTATTTATTAGGATATAAGTAGACAAGACATAATATATGGTAATCATTTTATGTATATTTAGCAAATAATAAATATGTGATTGATTTATTAAAAATATTTACTATAATACTAATTAACTATAATTGATTTATCAATATGCAAAACCCAGCACAAAAAGTTATATCTTTTTCAGAGCATAAATCTGATATAGAACGCATAAAGAAATCAATAGAAGAGGGGTGGGCGATAGTAAAGCTAGTACCTAATAACGACCGTTTTATCGGACTTTTAGAAAAGATTTCGCATGCTGAAGATGAAACAATCTATATTCCTCCAAGAAAAAAGATAATAGTTAATTAACACAAATAGCGAATTATTACATAATCTGCTATTCGGCTTAAGAAGTTGAATATAAAAGGTGACAATTGGCTTTCACTTGTTATATAAAGCTAAGTATATATTGTTTTTAGCAACAACTTATAATTACCTAAAAAAGGTAGTTTTGTTTTACCCCATGCTTAAAAAGACCTTATTGTCGTTTTCGTGTAGCATTGGTGTTATTGCATGGATTAATTCCACCCTGTCATCCTAGCTCATTTGTAGCGAGATCCAGTTTAAAATACTCAGGTGACCTTGCGGTTAATAAAGTGCATTACCGCAGTTGCTGCAATCTGGCCTATATTTATTGGGGAATCACGAATGGCGTCATATTCTCTTGTTACCGTCCTGCTCTAAACGACTGTAAGCACTTAGCAATATCCCGTTATTAGAATTTAAAGTTGGAGTAACGCTCCCCGCTATTTTATTCTCTATCTTCTGCCCTAAACCAGATAGTGCGTTGTTATTTACAGCATTTACTGCAAGTTCCGTTACTTTCTCTATCGCTATCATCTTCGCCAGCTGTACTCCCGATGCTTTCGCTAGCTCTATGATGGTCTTAAAAAAGTTTCCCACTTCAATCTTTCAAGCATTTTGATAGTTCAATACTCATAGGTCTTATTGGTAAAGGTTTATTTTCTGCTATAGCTTGCTGACGTTCTTTCGTGATTGCTTCCCAGCATCTGTAATCTTCATCTTGTCTTTTCATAAAATCAAATTGGGCAAGGTAGGTATTTAGCTTTTCTTGAGCCTTTGTTACTTCTCCATCTTTAGCGTGTAAAAATTCTATTAAATGCGGGACATCTTCTGGAAATAGTCTTGGATTACACATTTGTATATATAGTTACTATCAATAACCAACCTAAATTATGTCTATCCTCTTTAGAATATTTAGGATAATGTATATATTTTTCATCATCCATAAAAACATAATCGCAATATTCTTCTAATATTTCTCCAGTATCATATAATTCGCCTAAATGAAAATGATATTGTTGATAATGTTTTAACATTACTTCTAAAAATTCACCTAAATTTTCTAAGGTTATATCTTCTACTGCTTTAAATTCTACAGAATCAAAGAAATATAAATCTATATATTCTTGAAGTGTTTTTCTGATATATGCATCTTCTTCATTTATTTTTGCATACCATAATTTATCTGTCATTGTTTATTTCATTTTGTTATTCTAATAATTTATAGCGCTTCGAGGTTTCATTAAAGTTTTTATTACCTTATTTGCATATTTTTGTTGTGATTAGGTTATTTTTTAAAACAGCATCTCTCTCTATTTCTTGATATGTCCTTACATGAGCTACATTACCACTTGTATTATCAAATATTACAAACTGGTCATTTTTTATATCAACAGCAATAAGTTTTTCAGTATCATTACTTATTTTATAAGCATTTTTTAAAACCGCTTTAGGTTCTTTAGATGCTGGATTTTTGACCACTTGAATTGAGGGTGATAATAAATGATTAGTATTTTAAGTTATTTTTTTGGATATCGTGGTCAAGCCACGGTATGACACGAATGCGTTTTTCTACACATTATTAGTATATCAGGTTCTACCACGTCTATCACAAATAGGGCTATAGTTTTATTTAGAAGATGGTGCCAATGTGGGGATTTGAACCCCAGACCTACGCATTACGAATGCGCCGCTCTACCAGCTGAGCTACATCGGCTGAAATATGATTATATTATGCTGAGATATGGATTCCTACGAGACATGTTTCGTCATTGCGAGCGATGACTGACAAGGAGCGTGGCAATCCAATAAAAAATTTTAAAATGCTAAAAGACTAGCATCCTTAATTGGATTCCGTGGTCAAGCCACGGGGTGACAATGAAACATCTTTATAAATGCGTCGAAAATCTTAAATGGAAATGCTGCGTATCGTCATATTTCTTCTTCTTAACCGGGAAACCCCAATCCATTCTGATTGGTGCAAAACGTGTTACCCAAATAAAGCCGAAACCAATGGAAGCTCTAAGAGATTTATCGTTATAAAAACCGTTTGGAGTTTGATATTGTTTCTTATTTAGGCCTACTCCCCAAACGCTTCCTAAATCCATAAAGACTGTACCGGTTAAATTAAATTCCTCAGGTATAGGTGTTGGGAAATTAAGCTCTGTTGAGAATGTGTAATATCGCTCACCACCAAGTCCTTCGTTAGTGACCTTTTCACGAGGTCCTACACCACCGCTTGCAAAGCCTCTTAAACTATAATCACCTAAATTAAAGCGATCGGAAATTCTAATAATTTTTCCTCCAAGCCCTGCAATATCGCCTCCGGAAGCAGATAATTTTAAAGTAAGCTTGTTATGTATGAAAGATTTATAATATTTACCGTCAACTTCATGCTTTATATATTTGTTATCACCTCCAACGCCGGCAAATTCTTGTGTGCCGCTTACTAAATAACCGTTCTTTGGAACAATTTTATTATCGGTTTGATCATAAGTAATAGTATGTCCTATAGCAGAAGTAATGAATCTTCCCATTTGCTCCTTTAAGAATATTGAGCTTGATGGAGTTGGAGCACTTAAAATATCACGTTTGATTAAATAATCTATTTCGTGACCTAAATCCTCTTTAATTTCATAACCAAGAGAAGTTTTGACTCCTATAGAGTGTAACTTATAGCTTTGATCAGTTGTATTTAATACACTAGCACCGCGTCCGGTATAGTTTCTAAATGTGTTTACGCCAAGTGATAAATCACGATCTAAAAAGTGCGGTGCGGTAATACCACCGTAATAGCTTGTAGTGTTTTTACTTACTTGCACACCGGCATTAAGCAGTTTCCCGGTACCGACTAAATTACGCTCTAAGAAAGAGAAACGTCCGAATAAACCGCCGGCAGTATTATATCCTAAATCAAAACCTATAGAGGAAGTAGATTTTTCATCAACTTCAACGTTAACATCATATTTATCTTTAGCTTTAGTCGGAGTTAAGCTAATTGCTACTTTCTCAAAATAATCTAAATTTCTAAGATTACGCTCACCTTTTTCAATATATGAACGATTAATTATATCACCTTCTTCTATTTTAAATTCTCTTCTTATAACAGGGTCTTCGGTTTTAAGGTTATTAATAATATTAATTTTATTAATATAAACCTTATCGGCTTTTTCAATAATAAATTTAATATCTGCAGTATGATTAGTATTTTTCATTATATCCGGATAAACATTTACCGCAGGATAACCGTTCGCTGTAAAATATTCTCCGATTTTTTCAGCTATATCATCAACCTTTTTCATATTGAAAACCTTGCCTTGCTTAATATTAACAATTTTATTAAGCGGTGTTATATCTATATTAGTTAATTTATTGTCTATTGTAATATTACCGAAGCTATATTTTTCTCCCTCTTCAATGGAATAGGTAAGGGTGAAATATTCTTTAGTATTATTGAGTTCTGCCGATGCCGAAATTACTCTAAAATCTGCAAAACCTACAGATTGATAAAACTCTCTAAGTAATTCTTTATCATATTCCATTCTATCAGGATCGTAAGTATCGTTACTTTCTAAAAAACGAAACCAACGAGATTCTTTAGTTAAAACAATAGATTTAAGTTCTGAATCACTATAATTTTCATTACCGCTAAAATAAATATATTTAATACCGGTTTTTGGTCCTTCTGCTATATCAAAAATAACCTTAACTCTGTTGTTTTCTAAATTTTCGATTTTAGGTGTTACCGTAGTAGCAAAACGTCCGCTACGTTTATAAATTTCTAATATTTTCTTTACATCTAATTCAATTTTAGCTTGGCTAAGAGATTCACCCGACATTGTGTAAATTTCTTTAGCGAGCATATTAGTTTTGATTTTAGAATTACCGCTAAATACTACACTACTTATAAAAGGCGTTTCAGTAACGTTAACTATTAAATTACCATAATTTGTTATATGCATGTTTATATTTCTAAAAAGTGATGTGGCATATAAACGTTTTATTACCTCATCTTCTTTAGAATTATTATAGGTTTCTCCTACCTTAAGCTTTAAATAGCTCTCAATAGTAGAACGCTCAACCCTATGATTACCCTCGATAGTTATTTTACGAATTACAGAGTCAGCTAATGAAATATGATAATAAAAAATCGTTAATAATAAAATTGTTAACTTACTAATTGATCTGATTGTCACCTAAAACCTTCTTTAAGATTTAATTTAAATTTTTGTGTTTAAACCCAATGTCATCCCGTGGCTTGACCACGGTAAAAATAATAAATTAGATACCGAGTTCAAGTCGCGGTATGACAAAGAACTGGATTGCCGCTTTTAGCTAAGAATAATATAAAGTTCTCCTAACTAATGCATTCAAACATAATTAATGTACTCCACTATAGTAGATAATATAAACGAGAGCAAGCAAATCTATAATTTAGGAAAACAAATTTTGTATATCGTTGGAAACAGCAATTATAATAATAAAAATTATGATTATTGCTCCTAATTGTAATAAAATATTTTTAGTCTTAGGATTCGGTAATTTACCTGTAATTGCTTCATATAATATAAATACTAAATGTCCGCCGTCAAGCACCGGTATAGGTAGTAAGTTAAGTAATCCTAAATTAACGGAAAGTATTGCTATAAATAACAGATACATTTGGGTTCCACCAGCTATAGATTTGCCTGACTCTTTAGCAATAGCTATCGGCCCTCCTATTTCATCGAATGAACGTTTTCCTACAATCATTTGCGATATTGCGTTTAGAGTTAAAGCAGACATATCTATAGTAGTATTAATAGCTTCCCATAATCCTCCTAAAATTCCTATTTTAGTATGAATAGGTTCATTTTTAGCTATAATACCGATGCGAAGAGTTTTCTTAACTTGCTTTTCTTCGGGAGGTGATATAATTATTTCTTGAGGCATTATATTAACGATAAATTCCTCACTTTTTCTTTCTATAGTTAAAGTAGAAGAGCTAAAACCGTTAATTAATATCTCTCTCTGCACGTCCCCGAAATCTTTAACAGATTTATCGTTAACCTTAACAATTTTATCTCCTGCTCTTAAGTCTGCTCTCTCTGCCGGTGATGAAGCTACTACATCACCTATTATAGGAGGAATCTCTGTTTTTCCAAAGTAACAATAAAAACCTGCAAATATTATTATGGCAAGTAAATAATTAATTAACGGACCTGCTGCAACGATTAAAAAACGTTCTAAACAAGATTTAGCATCAAAAGCTACTTTTTCGTTAACTTCTTTAGTCTTATCCATAAGGCTGCGATCATAGCCGTAAATCTTGACATAACCGCCAAGCGGTATAAGGCAAATCTTCCACCTAACTCCTTTTTTATCGGTAATGCCTATTAGTGCTTTACCGAAACCTATCGAGAACTCCTCAACTTTTACATTAAAATATCTAGCAATACAATAATGCCCAAATTCATGGATAAATACCAAGATACTAATTGTTATAATAAATCCTATTATAGAGAGCATAAAAATTTTATAAGTTTACTAATAAATTATTTTAAGGTATACCTTGTAAGGTTATAGATATCATTTCGTCGTTGTGAGTGGGCGTTGCTCCTTGGTTTCCGATGTCATTCCCGCGAAAGCGGGAATCCACAGAAAAAAAATGAAGTAATCCAAATGTATTAGTTTTAAAAACTAATAGTATTTATGTTTTTGAATTACTGGATTCCCGCTTTCACGGGAATGACATCACGCCATATCACACTCGCAATGACGAAAATTAAATTTTAAATTTCTTTTCTCTATGAGTTCAAATAAAATTAATAAAAAGTCGATTGCACGTATTGCAGCAGTGCAAGCTATTTATCAAAACATATTGCAAAATAACGACGATATGGATGATATCATGCAAAATGTACTTTCTTTTTATCAAAATAATAATTCTATAACAGAGTTACCTGAGAATTTAAAAATATCATTAAGTATAAGTCATTTTAAAATGCTGGTAAAGTTAGTATTTGAAAATATTCATAAACTAGACGAAATTATCGACAATCATTTAACAAATGATAAAGATCCTGCACATATGCCGATCTTACTCCGAGCTTTATTGCGTGTTAGTATATGTGAGCTATTATTTTGCCCTACTACGCCTGCTAAAGTAGTAATCAACGAATATACGGACATAGCAAATGATATGTTAAATGAGCATGAAATTGGTTTTGTTAATTCTGTATTAGATAAAATAGCAAAAGAGCATACTCGTTTAATTTGAAAAATTGGCTACAAGTACTGTGGTACTCAAGTATTATTAACGGCTTTCGTGCCTCGTCTTGTGGATTCCTTGCTCTTTTCCAGATTAAACTTCGTCTACTTATTCTTCATTTATTTATAAGTATAAAAGATTTTATGACAAATAATTTAAGCGGTTATAGAAATAAATTCGTTAGAGTTAAGACTTCTAAAAAACGTACTGTCTCTTCTAGTAATTGGCTTAGACGCCAATTAAACGATCCGTATGTTGCAAAAGCACGTATAGACGGCTTTAGGTCGAGAGCTGCATATAAACTACTTGAAATTCATGAAAAATTTAAACTTTTTACTCCTAACATGAAAATTGTTGATTTAGGAGCAGCTCCTGGGGGATGGAGTCAAGTAGCTTCCAAGCTTATTAAAGCTTCGGATAATAACCTAAATAATAAAATAATCTCTATCGATGTGTTAGAAATTGAACATGTTGCTGGAGTTGAATTTTTTCAAAAGGACTTTTTTGAAGCAGATACGGAAGAATTAATTATTCAGGCTTTAGACGGTAGAGCTGATATAGTAATGAGTGATATGGCATCAAATACCATAGGTCATAAAGCTACAGACCATATAAGAACCTTACTTTTATGTGAGCAAGCTTTTGAATTTGCTTTAAAAGTACTAAAACCCTCCGGTCATTTTATTGCTAAAATTTTTCGTGGCGGTGCAGAAAATGAATTATTACATAAAGTAAAGCTTGAATTTAAAACAGTGAAACATTTTAAACCTTCATCCAGCCGCAGTGAATCTACGGAGATCTATTTAGTTGCTCTAAATAAGAAATAATGAATATGAAAGGCGAAAGGTGATTTCTGCCTATAAATTTATTTTTTATTTAACATATTAGAGGATATAGATGATAATTACTTATATCTCCTGTTGTTTGGACTTCCTGAGCATATTCTTGACTGCAGCTTTGAAAATTATTATACATCCCAACTAAATTAGCTCCGGTTTCAGTTTCAACTATTTGATTATATAAATTATTTTTTAAATTTAGAGTATTTTTAGCATATTTTGGTGTTGCTGCTTCCCAATCATCTATGGTTAAAGTAATATTCTGTTTCAAATCAGAAAAATTAACAAGTCCATGTTTACTGATTCCGGCTATGATTTCTTCAAAGCCTTCGACTATTCCATTAATTCCTAGATATTTTGTAACTTTTTGTTTGGCAAAATTATATAAATATGATGCCCATTCTTCTGATTGTGATAGTGTTGTTTTTTTATCAGGAAGTACCATTGTTGTTTGTCCAAAATGCTTATTAGTAATATTAATAAGATTATGTTTTGCATTATATATCTTAGAATGGGTAGCTAGCTCTTTTATTGGAGTTGTTACTTTTCCGGTAAATAAATTTTTTTCTATGCCTCTTTCAATTATCGGTTTTGAGCCAGGGCTGTCAAAAGTTGTAGATTTATTAAAATGTAGGTTGCGAGAATGTATTTCTACTAAGGTTAAATCTGCAATTATTGCTCCAAGTGAATGACCGCTAGTATTAAAACTATATTCTGTGGCTTTACTTAAGCCGCCTAATTTGTTAATTATTTCATTAACAAAATCCTGAAGTGGAGTTAGTTTAGTAGGTAAATAGTGCAGCGCGATAAGCAAGTCGTCTAATAAATCATATATATTGAATTTTGTGCCGGCACTAGCAATATGAACTTCTTTAGTTTCTTTATTTATAAATGCGACGGCTTTATAAGCATATTTAGCAGTGTTGATATTATCACATGAAGCAGTCAGTATTTCCCAGCCGCTATCTGTTAATTGTTCATTGACCTTTGATGCTTTTAGCTTATAAATATTTAAATCATCTGTTTTATATGCGAGGTCTAAACCTATATAAGCAAGCTTTTTAGTGCTAATATGTTTAGAATTTTTGTACGTAGGCATATCTACCTCTTTTTGATCAATATTACCATAAAATATGGTTTTTTTTAAAATGTCAAGTCAAATATTAATCTATTATTAAATATAAGGATTGATATTTGATTACTTTTGTTATATAGTGCATTTACATATAGTGCATTTACATATAGTGCATTTACAACCATGAAATATGGTGACTTAAATTAGGAGATAGACTATGTTGAAATTATTAATACAAAACTTATTCGGAAGTAATAAACCGATTACTTACTTATCTTTAATAGAAAAAGCAAAAGCAGATTATAGTTTTTATACAAAATTAGCATCAGGAAGCTTTTTTGTAGGAGTAAGTAGTTTGTTTTCATTTAATAGTTGGTTAAGCAAAATACCTTTAATAACAGGGGGTGTTTTTGGTACTAGTTATGGGGCAAAAGGCATTATGGAGAGTAATGAACAAATAAAGCTTTTTACTCAAGCTCATGAAGCAACTAAAGTTGAAGAGTATTTGGCTACTTCGGGGTTAGGAAGTTTTGTATACGGTACTGCTATAGATAAAAATGGTATAGATAAATTCACCAGTAAATATATTGAAGGAACAAACGCTAAGATAATATCTAATGCAATAACTCGCGTACCAACCTTAAGTTTAACGGGAGATGGCGTTGGTTACAAACATAATGGTGGCTATGAAATAGTAGAATCAGCAGATCGTGCGTTATATCAGGCAATACCTGGCGTGAAAGGACAATATACAAATAAATTAGTTCTAGATACTAGTATTCTTCCTTTACATGATTGTATTATTCATCAGCTAATACAAAATGGCTATTCAAGTGAAGATATTGAAAAAGCTTTAAGTTTAGGAACTGTTGCAAAGAGAGAAAGTTACAAAAATAAGCAATTAGCAGAATACAAGCCAAATTTGACAAGTAAGTTATGGCATGGTACAGAAAAAGCTATGCAAAATAAAGTAGTAGAACTTTCAAAAGAAATACAGAAATATGCTGCAATAAATGAAGCTTATGAAGAATTATTTAATTATCATACTTCCAGTACTAGTGAAGAACAAGAAGAGCAGTTTTATAGCCTTGATTATGATAATCTTAATGATGATCAAACTCAAATCTTAGGAGATGAAGGATATATATCTGATATTGCCTAGTAACTAAATACAAAACTTTCTAAAGAGTAAGGTTATAGATCTATAACCTTACTCTTTTTTATTTAATAACCTCTTTAGCTCTCCTTTCGAAAGCTATAATCATTTTTTCGGTTGCTTTGGTAAAATAAGTGCCGATTAATTTATCCAGTATTACGGATTGCATTTTAAAATCAATAAAGAATTTTAATTCAGTTCCTGCCGTGCATGGAACAAATTGCCAAGTACTTTTTAAATATTCAAAAGGTCCTGAAATAGCTACCGTATTAATCAAATATATTCCATCATTTGTTATTTCGCTTGTAACTCGTGAGTTATATTTTTCTGAAAAGCCTTTTAACTGAATTACTAATTCAGCAATAACCTCTTGATTATTTTCTGAAATAATTCTAGAAGCAGAACACCAAGGCAAGAATTTAGGATAAGATTTTACATCCCAGACCAAATCAAACAATTCTTGCGGTTTATAGGGTAAAATTTTAGTGTGTTGAAGGCAAGGCATTAGAAATCTGTGACTTTACCTTTATACTGCCAGTCCCCGTATCTTGTCGGTTCTAGACCTTTAACACCGCCAATTTCTTTTTCTTTTGGTAAATTTTCTTTTTCTGATATATTATTAGATATCTTTACAAACTTCGCTTCTAGAGGTAATTTAGACGTCGATCCGGTACTCACATCCTCACGTATGTCCATATACGCTGTAGTGCTGCGTTCTGTGTCTCCTGTACATTCCTCTCTATAAGCTGGTTTGGAAAGATGTCTATTATCTTTTTTATCGTCCATAGTACTAAATATATGAAATATAACCGTATTTATATTAATAGTCGTTTAGCTGAAAATAGCAAGATAGAATTAGCAAGTGATCATCATGTTCATTATGTCAAAACGGTGCTACGTCTTAAAGTAAATGATGGCTTACGTCTCTTTAACGGTACGGATGGAGAATTTCTAGCACAAATTAACGATATAGGTAAAAATAACCTATCGGTTAGACTTAAAGAACAGTTAAAAAAGCCTTATAAAGAATCTACGTTAACTCTTGCTGTTGCTATAATAAAGCAAGATAAATTAATGCTTGCAATAAATATGGCTACGCAACTCGGTATAACTAAAATTATTCCGTTAATTACTAGGTGGTGTCAATTTAGATCGGTAAATATCGAACGTTTAACGAAATGTGTTATTGAGGCAACAGAGCAATCAGAACGTCTTACTCCCCCGATAATTGAAAAAGCTATCACAATACAAGATTACCTAAAAAAGAATAATAATTTGATGTTATATGCTAATGAACATGAAAAAGAAGAAAATTCTATATTACGAATTTCATCATCACTTAGTAATAGTGATATAACTATTATTGTAGGACCGGAGGGAGGCTTTACTAATGATGAGCTGGAACTTCTTGCCTCATATAAGAATACAAAATCTATAAGTTTAGGAAGTAATATATTACGTGCTGAAACAGCAGCAATAACTGCTATAGCACAAGTGAGGTTGTTAGGTAGTCATTGCGAGGAAATTGCATAGCAATTGACGAAGCAATCTCAGGAGTTTGTTATGATTTCATGAGATTGCCACGCAGCCTACGGCTGCTCGCAATGACGAAAAGGTAGAGTTACTTCGCCTTTTCTATTCCGGGTTTACAAAATAGCTTACCTAAACAAAGGAAAGAATATACACCACAAAAGCCTATAATTATATAAAGTATTGTAACAATAATTGGAAATGAGCCAAATAAAAGTGTGACTAAATTAAAATTAAATAATCCGACTAAGCCCCAATTTATAGCACCTATAGAAGATAATAAATGTACAGTAGTAATAAGTGGATTATTAGAAGTATTTATTAACATATTTAAGCTCCTTTTAGTTAAACGTGAAAGACCTTGTTGTGTGGCTCATACCTCTGTCATCCCACAACTTGATAGCGGGGTCCAGTTAAAATACTAAAATTACACTAGTATTATGGGTTACATTTTTTTGGATCCCGTGGCGAGGCCTCGGGATGACACTATATGCGTTTTCCGAGCCATGCAACAAAACTAACGTAAAATAATCATTTCTCATTTTGAGCTATATGTCTACTAAATTTTATTATTCTATAATTTATTAATCCTTCTTAAAAGTGTGATATATTACAGGTATAACAAAAATTGTAAATATAGTACCGATGCTTAATCCTCCAACTATTACAAAGCCTATAGAATTACGAGCAGCAGCACTGGCCCCGTCTGCAAAAACTAGAGGTAAAGCTCCGACTACGGCAGCAAGAGTAGTCATAAGAATTGGACGCAAGCGAAGTTTTGAGGATTCTATTATAGCTTCTTGAACCTTTACTCCTTTTGCTCTTAGCTGATTAGCAAATTCTACTATCATAATAGAATTCTTAGTAATTAATCCAATTAAAGTAATAAGTCCGATATTACTATACATATTAAGGCTATTACCGGCAAGCCAGAGAGCAAGTACACCACCGGTTATTGAGAAAGGTACGGCGAGTAATATTAATAAAGGGTCAGTAAAGCTTTCAAATTGAGCTGCAAGCACTAAATAGATAAATATAAGAGCAAACACAAATGTTATAAGCATATTACTGTTTGCCTCTCTCATTTGTTTAATTTCTCCGATATATTCAATTATAGTATTACTAGGATCAAGTAACTTAGAGGCTATTTTATTGATTTCATTAATTGCATCATCAATTTTCCTGTCAGGAGCAAGATCGGAAGAAATAGTAACGGATTTTGAATTATTATAATGACTATATGATTTTACTGATATTTTTTCCGTAATATTGGCTATCGATTCAAGCGGTAACATATTATTATTTTTTGTTCTGATTAAAATTTTACTAAAATCGCTAATATCTTTTCGATCTTTTTGATTAAATTGTAATATAACGTCATATAAATCATTACTCATTCTAAAATGCCCGATTTGTTGACCTGCAAGTAAATATTGTACCGTTTTGCCTATATTTGCTAAATCCATTCCGTATAAATAAGCCTTATCACGGTTGACTTCTATACTTATAGTCGGCATTGCCGATTGTAAATTTCTATTGACGTTTAAGAAAATAGGATTTGTTTTCATTATATCAATAAATTGTTGTGATATTTTATCTAGATCATCATATTCAAGGTTCGTTTGAATAGTAAACTCGATAGGGCTACTTGCATTCCTGCTAACCATTGAACGTGGATCCATAGCGTAAATCGACATGCCCGGTATTTCAGAAAACTGCTTATTTAACATATTCTTAATAGTTTCTTGGGAACAAGAACGCTCACCCCAATTTTTTAGAGGAATGAATCCAAAAACGTTATCGCTACCGCCTGCACCTATTACCATCAGATAACCTAATATATCTTTATAATTAGCAAGGATTTTTTCGGCTTCTTTCACTACTTTAGTAGAAGATTCTAAATTAGAACCTTCAGGACCTTTAAGAGAAACTTGTAAGCATCCATCATCTTCTTGGGGTACGAAAATGTTTTGAGTAAATTTAAAACTAATAATCAGCACTATAAATGATGATGCAATAATAATGACAAATTTCTTTTTATTGTCAAAAGTTAGCTTTAGATAGTAAATATATTTATTTTGAATAAATTGTAGAATGTCGTTAAACTTTACTAAGAATTGCGGTAAGTCCGTATTATGTTTTGTAACCATACGACTTGACATCATAGGAGTTAAAGTTAAAGCAACAAATCCTGAGAACAAAACACAAAATGCTAAAGTCCAAGCAAATTCAATAAATAATTTCCCGATAAAACCCTCTATAAAACCCACGGGTAAAAATACGGCAGCAAGCGTAATAGTCATAGCAATGATTGCAAAGCCGATTTCTTTAGAAGCAAGCATAGCCGCTTCCATGGGTTTATGCCCCATTTCATTATATCTAAAAATGTTTTCAAGCATAACTATCGCATCATCGACCACTAAACCTATAGCAAGTATCATAGCAAGGAGCGTAAATATATTAATAGAAAATCCAAAAGCATACATTACGCTAAAAGTACCGATCAACGATACCGGAATCGTTACAAACGGAATTAAGGTAATTTTAGTAGAAGCAAGGAATAAATAAGTGACTAAAACTACTAATATTAAAGCTTCAAAAATTGTTTGAAATACTGCATAAATTGATGCTTTTACAGGTGTTGCTGCATCATATGCAATACCCATGCTTATTCCTTTGGGCATGGATTCTTTAATTCTTTCTAGTGCTTTAGTTACTTCATGTGATAAATCTATGACGTTAGCTTTTGATTCTTTTATAAGACCAAGGGCAATAGAGCTTTTGCCGTTATATCTAAAAATTATGTCCTCATCGGGAGAAGTTAAAGATATTTTTGCTATATCTCGTAATTTTATGATACCTCCGTTTTGTACTTTTAGAATAATATTACCGAATGCTTCCGGTGTAGATAAAGAACCTGCAAGAGTTACTATAAAATTATTGCTTTTTGTTTTAATCGTACCTGCGGGATAATCTTTATTTTGCTCTTTTATTGCGGATTCAATCTCCAATAAAGAAATTTTATGTTGATATAATTTTTTAGAATCGGGTTCTATTCTCATTATATATTCCCGACCGCCGTAAATTTGTGACTGTCCTACACTTTCAAGTTTATCTAACGGTGTTTGTAGATTATCTTCGACGATCTTTGTTAATTCTAAATCGCTATATTGATCACTTTCAATGCTTATGAAGAGGCTTGGGAAACTATCGGCATCAAGTTTTGTAACTGACGGGGTTTTCATATCTTGCGGGAACATATAAGTGATATCCGATATTTTGGCGCGGACATCGTTTAGTGCTACTTCAATATCGGTAGATAATAGAAACGATAAAGTAATACTACTTTCGCCGGTAGAACTTTGAGAAGTTATATAATCTAAATTTTTAACCGTCTTTAAAGCTTTTTCTATACGTGTCGTTATTTCTTGCTCCATATATAAGGCATCGGCACCTGTATAATGAGCTTCGACATTTATAATAGGAACTGAAATATCCGGAGTACCTCTAATTTGTAGTTTGGTAAAAAAAATTGCTCCAAGAGCTACGATAACCAAATTCAAAACTGTAGCAAAAACAGGGCGTTTAATACAAATTTTAGACAATAACATTGGATTTAATATATTTTTCTTTAAAATTTTTATTCTAAATTAATGTGCATAGTGAATTATTACATAATCTGCTATTCGGTTAGAAATATTCTATATAAAAGGTGAAAGACGGTTCCCACTTTTTATGTAAATTAAGTATATATTGTTTTTTATTAAAAAACTTATAATTTTTTATAGAGTAGAAAATTAATTTTTGTAATTTACTACTGACAATAAATTAGGGTTTTAACGATAAATTTTCACTTTAATTACTTGATTATAGTTTTAACAGTATAACTGATGTAAAATGGCTACATTTTTCTATAAATTAATATAATAACGTATATATTTTAAATTTTGTAAATAACTGGCATTTGCAGTATGTGGGTAGTTTGTTATAATTAACTCACATAAAAAATATATTGATGTATATTATTACCAGTTGTATATATTGTTTTATAAAAAAACATCAATACATATTAACCTATCAAAGGAGAATTGATTTTATTATGAGTACACATAACACAAAAGAACCAAAAAAAATGAATAAAACCGAATTTATAGCATTTATGACCGACCATGGTCATAAACATGCTTCACATAAAACATTAACAAAAGCTGAAGCCGAGAAAGCACTTAATTTAGTTCTTGATAGTGTGATTAGTGCTATAAAGAGCCACCATAATATTAATATAACAGGTTTCGGTTCATTTGAAATACATCATAGAAAAGCACGTGAGGGTCGTAACCCAAAAACCGGAGCAAAAATGAAAATAGATGCTTACAATCAACCTACTTTTAGAGCCGGAAGAAAAATGAAAGAAGCTTGTAATTAAAAGAAGTAACGTATTTACAGTACTAATAATTTCCGAACCCCGTTACACGCTTGCGGGGTGACACTAGAAAAACCAGCTCATGCAATAATGCTCTGCAAAAGCCGGAATGATATAGAATACTTCTTAAGTACAATTCATAATGATATTACAACCATTGATAATTGAACGCCTAGAGTTTAACTTAAAACATAATAAGCTATACAATAGTTGGCTTATCGAAGCCGAAAATATAGAACAAGCTTTAAAAGATTTAGAAGAGTTTATATATATTAAGCTTTTTAAGAATAGCATTCCTCTTGAAAACAATCCTGATTATCATTTCATCGCTAGGGAAACTTCAGCTACATCTAATGCTAAAAATATTTCTATTGAACAAATAAGAAAATTACAAGACTTCTTAAGTAAAACTTCTGCAATTTCAGGTTATAAAGTTGCAATAATTTATTCGGCAGAGCTTATGAATTTGAATGCAGCGAATTCATGCTTAAAAATTCTTGAAGATGCACCAAAGAATAGTTACATTTTTTTAATTACTTCAAGAGCTGCAAGTATTATTTCTACAATTAGATCAAGATGTTTTAAAATTAATGTTAGATCATCTATCCATCATACTAAAAACGAATTATATTCCGAGTTTATTCAGTTAATAGCAGATAACAAAACGTTAGATTTTATTAATCGCTTTAATACTAAAGACCGAGAATTATGGCTAGATTTTATTGATAATTTATTATTATTAATGAATAGAATCCTTAAAAAATCTGCCAACGTTAATATTGAACTTCTAGATTTGGAAAATAAGATTTTTAATAAACTATCAAATAGACACCCTTCATATTTACTGCAAAAATTTACCGACATAAAAAAGTTAATATATAATACCATTGATTATGATTTGGACTTAAAAACAAGTTATATATTAGTGGTGAATGAGTTTTCTAGTAATTAACACGATATCACTACGTTCCTTTCTATGTTATCCATAAAACAACAAAATATATTGAGATACTCTTTTTTTAAAAAATAGTTAATAGATATTCAAGATAGAAAGCGGCTTCCCTCTAGAATCCCTCTAGAATATAAATTTAATTTATGTTTTATTTTGACTATTGTTCATTTACTCGTAGTATATATTAGGTTTTAGGAACTTTATAAATTAAATTATTTGCATGTTTAAAACTTTAACACAAAATTTAACGAAGATTTTTGATAAGCTAGTTAGCTCAGGCATTTTGACGGAAGCCCAAATAGATGCTGCTATGCGCGATATAAGAGTGGCTCTTTTAGAGTCAGATGTTGCATTACCGGTGATAAAAGATTTTATAGCGGAAGTTAAACAGAAAGCTTTAGGGCAGGAGGTTATTAAGTCTGTTTCACCTGGACAGATGATAATTAAAATTATCCATGAAGAGATGATCAATATCTTAGCTTCAAGTAAAAGTGAGACAAAGCTAAATTTAAATTCAAAGCCGCCCGTAAATTTTCTAATGGTAGGGCTGCAAGGGAGTGGTAAAACTACGGCGAGTAGTAAGCTTGCTTTACGGCTTAGAAATCAAAATAAGAAAGTTTTACTTGTTTCTTTGGATACTTACAGACCGGCCGCACAAGAGCAGCTCGCTATACTTGCAAACTCAGTACAGATTAATTCATTACCTATTGTGCAAGGTGAGAAACCCCTCGATATTGTCAAAAGAGCTATTGCCGAGGCTAAAATTTCTGCTTATGATGTCGTAATTTATGATACGGCAGGTCGTACACAAATTGATAAAGCGATGATGGAGGAAGCGCTTGCAATAAAAAAGATAGTGGAGCCTACAGAAACTTTGTTAGTAATCGACAGTATGACAGGGCAGGATGCAGTAGTTACGGCAAGTAGTTTTAATGAAAAGTTAGCAATTTCAGGATTAATTTTATCTAGAATTGACGGCGATTCCAAGGGTGGTGCAGCACTCAGTGTAAAATATATTACTAAAAAGCCGATTAAATTTTTAAGTAGCGGTGAAAACCTAATTGATTTAGAAGAATTCGATGCTGAACGTTTAGCTTCTCGAATACTGGATATGGGTGATATTATCTCTTTTGTTGAAAAAGCAGCTAGTATTGTTGATAGAGAAGAAGCCGAAAAAACGGCAGCTAAATTAAAAAAGGGTAAGTTTGATTTAAATGATTATCTTCAGCAAATGAGAAGTATAAAAAAAATGGGAGGTTTTGGAAGTATACTTAGTATGTTACCGGGTAGCGGTAAAATTATGGATCAAATAGATCAATCAAAATTAAATAGTAAAATAATTGAACATCAAGAAGCAATTATTTTATCTATGACGCCAAAAGAACGTAAAAATCCCGATATAATTAATGCTTCTCGTAGGAAACGTATAGCTGTTGGAGCAGGAACTACGGTACAAAAGGTAAATATTTTGCTAAAGCAATATAAACAAATAAGCGAGATAATGAAAAAAGCCAGTAAAATGAATCCTAAAAATATATTACGTAGCGGAATTGGAAAATTGTTTTCTTGAATTTATATTATATCTACATTATGTCATTCCTGCGAAGCGGAAATCCAGTCAAGCATATAAAAACAAGTGTTTGTATGGTTATTTTATCCAGTATGTAACTTCTGTAGCAATATTGAAGTTATTTTTCTCGATTCCCGCCTACGCGGGAATGACATCGAGTAGGTTTTCCGATCCATGCAACAATGCCGACTTGATTGCGGGATCTAGTTAAAAATACTAAAATTATATGGATCCTGTGGTCAAGCCACGGGGTGACCTTTTCCTTAAGTTGAAACCCATGTGTCTTCGCAGGAATGACATCGACGGGTTTTTTTAACTATCCAGTATTATAATAAGTAACACATATTGACCTAGTATTAAATTTAATTAATTTTTAATTTCAAAGCATTTGCAAAAAATGTATAAATATTGATCAAATAATTGGCACTATCTTTTAAATCACTACCATTACCATGCCCACTATCTACACTTCCTAGCAAGTAAGTTTTAGTATTTGGGTTTTTCTCATCAAGCACATACTCAAAAATTCTTCCATGTCATGGGTGTACACGCTGCTCTAATACTGAATCTGTAATTAACACAGCTTGGTATTTTTGCGTTAAAGATAAATTCTCTAGCGGTGCATATTTTTTGATATGTACTAAATCTTCTACTTTGGATCACCATATTCTGTACCCCATGAATGTCCTGCTCCGAATTCTTTATATCGTATCAAGTATCGGCACTTCACATGCTATAGCTCCAAATAAATCAGGACGCTGTGTCATTGCAACACTTACTAGCAATCCGCCGTTACTTCCTCCTTTAATTCCTAAATACTCAGGGCTAGTAATATTTTGCTTTATTAAATCCTCTGCTACTGCAATAAAATCATTCAAGCCGGTTTGACGTTTTATTCCTTGAGTCGCCTTATGCCACTCAGGACCAAACTCTCCGCCACCTCTAATATTAGCAAGAACACTAACCCCGCCATGTTTAACCCATACTTCATTTTCCATGCGAGAGAAATATGGAGAGTTGATTACTTGAAAACCTCTGTATGCTTCAAGTAATGTTGGATTCTTACAATCTTTGTACCTTTTTTATAGACAATAAAATATGGTATTTTAACTCCATCCGAGCTTGTAGCTTCCTTTTGATCTACAACATAATTTTTGCTATCAAACGGATATAAAGGCTTTCTAGTAACTTTTAATTCATGAGTTTTATCCCATAAATAGATAGTGGGAGGAACTATAGAATTTTCTATAGTAATTAATGCATCTTCTTCCTCATCATCAGACAACATACCAAAAATTGTATTTTCATAAGACAGTAAAGTTACCGGTTTTGTCCATTCATGATTTTCTAATGTAAATGTTACTATTTTTGAAATAACATTCTCATAGCTAGTTAAAAATACCGTATCTTTAGTCATTCCTACAAAATACAATATTTCCCTCTCTGTTGGGGTAAATAATATTTTTAAGCTAGCTTTATCGCTATCTTCTTTTAGAAGATCAGCGTAGTGTATGGCAACAAGTGAACCTGCTTTATATTACTATCTTTAAATTGCCAATCGGAACGCAGTAGCCAAAATACATATTCTTTAAAAGAACCTTCAGGTATTGCATCTGATGGCATATTTATTTTTTGTAATTTTAAGCTCTCATCTTTAGTATCTAAAATATAATTATCGTAATTATAAAAAGCCTTATCTGCAGATATAAATATTAAAGATGAAGAAATATTATCGGTAAAAGCTTACTGGCTGATACACGTATATAATTCTTTGGTATTTCAAATAGTTTTTTGGCTTTCTCTATAGGTTCTCCTCGCTTTCATATGTAGAGCAAGCTAGGATATAAAGAGTCAGTCACTTCCTCTTGATGCAAAACTGGATAAATATATATAGTATCTTGATCAACCCAAGTAGGGACAGTAAATTTACCTTCTAGTAATTGCCCGCTACTTGTTTTTAGCTCAAAACCATTTTTTACAAAATCTTTTTCTCTAAATCCCATGCTCTAAAAAACATCTCATCCTTACCGCCAAATGACATGGTAATTAAGAAGCGATTAGGATTTTGAAAACAATCACTCCCACCTCGATACATTACTTTTTTACCGAGTTTTTTGGATAATTTATCAAAATCGATTAGAACTTCCCAATTTGGTTTATCTTTCGAGTAATTCTCAACCAATGTCCTACGCCATAACCCTTGCGGGTTTTTATAATCCATCCAAAAATTATACACGTAACCTTTACGTATAGCACAAAAGGAGTTTTTCTTTGATCATAGCAAACAGATTCTATTTCTTTCTTAACTACCTTATAAGTAGGCATAGATTGGCAGCCTTTGCTGTTTTATCAGTACGCTCTTTTTGCCCATTTTAGAGCTTCAGTTTCTTCTAGAAATTTAGTGTCTTTTGGGTTATATATTTGTTCATTATTACTTCCCATAGCTTGAACACAAAAAATTATAAAATAGTGGGTAATTTTTTTTCATTATTTTAATAATATCTATTAAATTAAAAGCTTTATTTAAAGTTTTCTTTGAATTAGAATAGTGTTTTATCATACACCTTGAATAACATCAAAGAAAATGCTAGGTTTTGTGGACATTGCTAATTGATTTGCTATTTTGAGGTCTTTTTTAGCGAAAATTAATAAGATTTTTGTAGAAACAGTTATTCATATTTCAAAAAAACCTTATAATTTGTAGCAAAAAATAACCAAAATTAAATCTTTTTAGCAATGTCCACAAAACCTAAGTTAGCACTAGCAAAAATACAAAATATGAGAGTTATGGCTAATGATTTAAGTATTTATATTCATTGGCCTTTTTGTTTGTCCAAATGTCCGTATTGTGATTTTAATTCTCATGTAGCAAGTACTATAGATCATAATCAGTGGCTTAAATCTTATGAAACTGAAATTGAATATTTTAAGGATATTATTCAAAATAAATATATAAAATCTATTTTTTTTGGGGGCGGTACTCCCTCTTTAATGAATCCTGTAATAGTTGAAGGAATAATAAATAAAATCAGTAATCTAGCAATTATTGATAATCAAACCGAGATAACTCTAGAAACTAATCCCACATCATTTGAAACTGAAAAATTTAAAGCATTCAAAGCCGCTGGAATTAATCGTGTTTCAATAGGAGTGCAATCCTTAAAAGAGGACGATTTAAAAAAATTAGGTAGAACTCATGATTGTATGCAGGCCATTAAAACAATTGAGGCGGCAAATACGATTTTTCTACGAGTGTCATTTGATTTAATATATGCACGTAGCGGTCAGACATTAAAAGACTGGCAAGAAGAATTAAAACAAGCTATGCAGCTCGCTACCTCACATATTTCTCTTTATCAATTGATTATCGAAAAAGGTACGCCGTGTTATAAATTATTTAAGGAGGGTAATCTGATTTTGCCGCATTCAGATGCGGCAGCTGAAATGTATGAATGGACGAATCATTATCTAGAATCTAAAAAGTATTTTAGATATGAAATATCCAATTATGCTATGATAGGGTATGAATGTTTGCATAATTTAACTTATTGGAATTATAATAGCTATTTAGGTATAGGCCCCGGAGCTCATAGTAGAATCATTGAATCCTCAAGTTCGGTATCGGCAATTATGATGTGGCATAAACCTGAAAAATGGTTAGATTCGGTTAAAACAAAAAATGTTGGTATTCAAACTAATACTAAGTTAACACATCAAGAGATTATTGAAGAAATGCTAATGATGGGTTTACGCCTTAGCAAAGGTATAAATATTTCTACATTAGAGCAGAAATTAAACACGAAATTAGAGAATATTTTAGATATGAATAATCTTAAGCATTATCAAGCGTTAGACTTAATTAGACTAGATGAAAATATCTATCTTACCGACAAAGGTTTAATGCTGTATAGCTACATAGTACCTAGATTGATTATATGAAAATTATTCAAGTAATTTTAAAGTTTATAATTAGTTTTATTATTGCTTCTATTCATGTTATGGAATGTAAACTTGAGTTTAAAAAAGATATATGTGAATGGTGTTGAGTATGATCAAAAAGTCGAAAATCCAATTACACCGATAGCAAATGCTATTAAAGCAGATAATATTGATGAAGTAAAAAAATATTAGATGAGGGATATGGAGTAAATCAACCATACTTGGGCTGGACTCCTTTAGATTATGCTATATCGAATAATAATATAAAAATTGCCGATTTTTTATTAAAGTGTGGTGCACCTATGAATTTAATCCATATAAATATAGGATTTATGAAGCCGGAAATTGCCGCACTTTTAATTAATTAGGGAATGAGTCCTAATTTAAGATATGCAGACGGTATTACCGGAATGATGCTAGCCGCAGAAAGAAATCATCTTGATTTAATAAAACTTTTGCTTAAGTTAGGTGTTAATCCTAATGTTCAAAATTCTAAAACCGGAATGACTTCCCTTATTATGCATCATCATATCTTAATGTTGAACCTACTCGTATTTTATTAGAATATGGAGCGGATCAAAAAATTAAAGATTGCAAAGGGAAAAGAGCTTTAGATTGGATAGCGGTGGATGCTAATAGAACTTTACATGCTTCTGACGTAGAATACTATACTGCTTTATTTGTTGTTCCATTTAAAACTAAACTGAAAATTATAAAAGAAAGAAATAGAATAAAGACTCAAAACAAAGAAAAGCAATAAAAAAGCTTCTCAATTCTCACCGTTAAATTTTTGTAGCGTTTCTATTTATACTTCACAAGTTAGGATAAAAACCTATCTTAATTTTCTGCCTTATGTTCTGTCTCTGTCATTGCAAGAAAATTGCATAGCAATTGACGAAGTAAGGAAGAGAAAAAATTCTGATTGAATTTTTTTTTATTATTTTTTGGGGAGTGCCATGCAGTCTACGACTGCGATGTTGTTAGCCCGATTAAGATATCTTGGTAGCTCAATTGATTTAATATATCTTTAAGGCTAATATATACTATAGGTAGAGTCTCATGTCCTTTATGTACAATCCCCAAAATTAAATAGTCAACTATAGGAGATAAGTTATCACTCTGCTTGGTCATTTGGACGGTATGCAGCATCTACATGCCAATCTCAATCATTATACGGCGATTGAGAGCTATGTTCATTATGCGAATTACGTCTTGGTGCTACTGCGCTTTAATAATATTCTTATCTTCTTTATATAATACAGGCAAACTACCAATTATCCCTATTACTCCATACATATGACAAATTAATTCTTCTATTCCGCTAATCCGTACCTCACCGTCATAGGGATTCATTATATTATAATTTTTTTGATCGATATTTTTTATATGTATAATTTCTGCATTATTATTTACGGCATCTTTAATTTCTTTTGTATAATTTACATATTTTGTATCTACTAAATATAAATCTTTGTTTTCTTTCAACCAGCTAGTTAATCTAACGATTTTATTGTTTAAATTTTCTAATATTGCTATACAAGTTTTTTCATCTAAAATTTTCCTCCAAACATCATAGCACGCATTATTATAGTCAATATTAGTATCTTCAATGATGAAATAATCCCCTTCTTCAACAATATTCTAAAATACCTATAGTTATTAATATGAGCATCTTCTATTCAAAGTATAGGATGTACTATTTCAGATATTTTTTCTTTTGGGAATATTGCCTCTACTTTATTAGAATCATCTTGTAAAAATTCTATTCTATGATCTTCTTTTTGATAACTATATTTTAATTTCGCTTTTCCTTGGATTCCCGCTTTCGCGGGAATGACATAAAACGCATTTTTCAATTCAGACAACAATGCTTATAGTTGCTCGCAATGACAATGTCTGGTCTTAGTTAGCAATATCATTAAGATAAATATACTTCCTTATCTAAAGTATCTTCGCTGTTATCTATAATCATAGTAATTGTTGCATCGCCGGTAATATTGATAGTAGTACGTAGCATATCAAGTATTCGGTCAATACCAGCAATAATTGCTACTCCCTCTATAGGTAAGTGAACCGAAGAAAGAACCATAGGAAGCATTATCAAAGAGGCACCGGGAATACCGGCACCACCGATAGATCCAAGTGTTGAGGTGAGAATAATGACTAAATAGTCGTGAGGAGCAAGCGTTACTCCCATCATCTGAGCAAAAAATATGGTGGTAAGAGATAAATTTATAGCAAAGCCGTCCATATTAATTGACGCACCTATCGGAAGTACGAACGAAGTACTAGACTCTGAAATGCCAAGCTTTTCACGACAAACTTGCATAGTAGTTGCAAGAGTTGCCTTACTGCTTGAAGTAGAAAAAGCAAGTATCTGATACTCAAAACTTTTCTTATAAAAAGGTATAGGTGAAACACGACAGAATATACATATAAGTAAGCCAAAAACTAAATATTGGAATGTCATCGCCACAACTACCGCTACAACAAGTTTCGATAAACTAATCATTACCTCAACTCCCTGCATGCCTACAATCCAGCCTGTTAAAGCAAAAGCACCGTAAGGGGATAATTGAATAACAAACGATATCATTTTTAATATTAATTTTGATATTACATGAATTAAATCAGTAATAGGTTCACCGATAGATTTCATTTTGTTTAAGGTAATTCCAACAAAAATAGCAAAAAATACAACTTGTAAGACATCACCGTTTGCAAAAGCCCCAACAGCATTATCAGGGACGATATTTACAAAAAAATCAATTATATTAAATGAAGTTCTGCTTGTCGTTCCTGAAGAGGTGAAATCTATATGTACGCCTACTCCTGGCTTTAATACTAAGGCAACAGTGAGTCCAAAAACCGTGGCAAAAAAAGTAGTACCTAAAAAAGCGGCTACCGCTTTCATTCCTACTCTACCAAGGGCAGAATTATCATTCATACTAGTGATACCGGAAACCAAACTGAAGAAAATTAAAGGGGTAATGATCATTTTTATCAAACGTAAGAAAATGTCACCGATAGGTTTAATATAATTAACATATTGTGGTAAGTATATACCAAATATAATACCTAAGATTAACCCTAAGGTAACTTTTTGCCATAATTTCATAATTTACTTACTTAATTTTTAAATTTGCTCAACTAAAAGTTTATTTATTATTTTGATTAACCCATTCTAAGTACTTTTGAAAGCCATAGTCAATATTTATTTTTATTATTTGTGGTAATTCATAATTATGAATTTCAAGGAGTTTATTTTCAATTTCATTATAATTAGAAGATTTTGTTTTAATTACAAGTCTATATTCAGTTTCTAAAGTTACTCTACCATTCCATCTAAAGTAACTTTTGACATCGTCAATTTGAATGCAGGCAGTAAGATTTAATTCTAACAAAACAGATGCTATTTTCTCGGCAATTTGCAAATCATTAGTAGTAGTTAAAATTAAACAGCAATCTTGCATGCCTAAACCTCAACAAAACAATTCGGTGTTTCATATAGTTTGAGGCTAGTTACGAAGAAGTTTTGACTTACGAAAAGTTTAGGAAAAATTTCATTCTTTAAATGCGTCGCTATATTTTCTGCAGTCGGGTTATTTTGCATGTAATATATTTTTTGACCGGTACAATTTTCTATTTGTTGCCCCATTTCCTTATCGTCTTGATGTAGGATTAAGCTATGATCAAAATTTTCGTCAATCCATTTTTTAGCTAAATCCTTAATTAAACCAAAATCGATTACCATACCAAGTTTATCGGTTTTGTTTGCGGCTATAGCGATCTCAAGAACATAGCGATGACCGTGCAGGAATTGACATTTATTTTGATGTTCTATAATTCTATGTCCTGCATCGAACTCAATACGACGAGTACATTTTATCATTATTATATACTTCCTTTCTTTGAATGATTTTACTTTTTTTCAAAGAGTAAAAACGGGACCACGTCATTGTGAGGAAAATTACGAAGTAATTGACGAAGCAATCTCAGGAGCTTGTTATGATTTCATGAGATTGCCACGCAGCCTACGGCTGCTCACAATGACAATTTTTTACAAATTTAACAATAACTTTTCAGGATTCTCAATAAGCTGCTTAATTTTTACCAAGAACGATACTCCTTCTTTTCCGTCAATTATACGATGATCGTAAGATAAAGCTATATACATCATCGGACGTATTTCAATTTTACCGTCTATAACTACAGCTCTTTCCTCGGTTTTATGTAAGCCTAGAATACCTGATTGAGGAGGATTAATAATCGGTGTAGACAATAATGAGCCATATACGCCTCCGTTAGAAATCGAGAATGTCCCACCTGACAAATCAGCCATAGAAAGCTTACCCTCACGAGCTTGTTTAGCCAAAATTCCTATAGCTTTCTCCACTTCGGCAAATCCCATTTTATCGGCATCCCTAACAACCGGTACAACAAGCCCTTGCGCTGTTCCGACAGCTACACCTATATCATAGTAATTTTTATATACTAAATCATCGCCATCTATTTCAGCATTTACCGACGGAATAAGCTTTAAAGCTTCAATTGTTGCTTTAACAAAGAAAGACATAAACCCAAGTTTCACAGCGTGCTTTTTCTCAAACTCTTCTTTATATTGATTACGCAAAGCAATTACTTGTGACATATCGATTTCATTAAAAGTAGTCAAAATAGCTGCTGTATTTTGTGAATCTTTTAAACGCTGTGCAATAGTTTTACGCAAGCGTGACATACGAACACGCTGCACTCTTTCTTCATTAGATTTACTTATTGCAGGAGTAGAAGTAGTCGTAGTGTTTATTGTTGCAAGCACGTCACCTTTGGTAATTCTACCGTCTCTACCTGTTCCTTTTATATTATTGGGGTCAAGCTTATTTTCGGTAACTAATTTTTGTACAGAAGGAGCAAGAGTATTATTAGCCACGGCAGGTTTTTCTGAAGTAGGTTGTGTTACTGCTTGAGCTTTAGCAGATTCATTATTAGTACCGGCAGTATTTGCAGATGCTCCTTCATTTATTTCGCCTATTTCTTCGCCAACTGCTACATTTGCACCGTCAGTTTTCGATATTTTACCTATAGTACCATTGCAAGGAGCATTAACTTCTAAAGTCACTTTTTCGGTTTCGATTTCTAACAGTAATTCATCCGTTTTAACCGCATCGCCTTCTTTCTTATACCATTTGGCAATAGTTGCTTCCGTTATGGACTCCCCAAGTGACGGTACTATAATTTTAACGCTCATAATTTATTTTACTCCTATATTTGTATAGCATCGCCCTGTATAGTTTTATCGTCATTGCGAGAAGACGCTATAAGCGTCGACGAAGCAATCTTAGGCAAATTCCTGAGATTGCCACGCTCCTTTTAGTTTAGTCGCTCGCAATGATGATTATTAGGCAATACCCTAAGAATCATATTCCCAATGCTGTCCTTAATAGCTTCTCTTGCTGTTTATTATGTGCTTGCAGCGAGCCTACTGCTGGAGAGGCTGATTCCTCTCTACCTACATATTTAAATTCATTTTTAATTCCTGCTTCTTTTAAAGCATCGTTTAAGTGAGAAACTATATAACACCAAGTTCCCATATTCTTTGGTTCTTCCTGACACCAAATAAATTCCTGCGTCCTATTATATTTTTTTAATAGCGATGCTACAAGTTTTTTTTCAAAAGGGTATAATTGCTCAATCCTAATAATCGCTATATTACTGTTATTGCCACGCATTTCAAATAGATCGTAATATACCTTACCGCTGCATAAAATTACTTTAGTAATATTGTTTGTATCTACTTTAGTTACTTCATCTAAAACTGGTAAGAAAGTAGTATTTTCACCTAGCTCGTCAAGTTTAGATACGGCATATTTATGACGTAATAATGATTTCGGTGACATTACGATTAACGGTTTACGGGTATCATCAAGTATTTGGCGACGTAGCAGATGGAAAATCGAAGCAGGGGTAGTAGGGTATGTAACATACATATTATTCTCAGCCGCGAGTTGTAAGAACCTCTCAAGTCTTGCCGAACTATGCTCTGGTCCTTGTCCCTCAAATGCATGAGGTAACAAAACCACAAGCCCGCTCATACGAAGCCATTTAGTTTCGCTGCTTGAAATAAACTGGTCAAAAATAATCTGAGCTCCATTAGCAAAATCACCGAATTGTGCTTCCCATAAAACTAAATTTTTTGGGTTTGCGAGTGAATAACCATACTCAAAACCAAGCACCGCATATTCAGATAAATTACTATCGGCTACCTCGTATTTTGCTTGTTCTTTAGATAAATTATTTAGAGGTATATAGGTAGTACCATCAATTTGGTTGTGCAATACTGAATGACGATGCGAGAAAGTACCGCGTCCCGAATCTTGTCCGGTTAACCTTATATTTGTGCCTGAAGCAAGCAAGCTTGCAAAAGCTAGCTGCTCTGCCGTTGCCCAATCAATAGGTTGATCAGCTGTTAGAGTGGCTTTTCGAGCTTCAAATAGTTTTACAAGTTTTGGATTAACGGCAAAATCTTTCGGTATTTCGCATAGTTTAGTGCCTAAATCGTGTAATGTTTTTTTACTGATACCCGTTATTGTAGCTTGTGTACGAGTACGAAAAATACCTTGCCATAATCCGCCTAAGAAATGTGCTTCTTGCTTATAACTTTTTGCCTGCTCATATTCCTTATCTAGTTTTGCTTTAAATTCTTCTTTTAACTTAGCAAAATAATTATTGTCGATTACACCGCTTTTTACTAACTCATTTGCGTAAATATTTCCAGGGGTCAGTTTGTTTTTAATAATGTTATACATCTTGCCTTGAGTATACATCGGCTCATCGCCCTCATTATGCCCATATTTACGGTAACAAATAATTTCTACTACAACATCCTTACCAAATTTCTGTCTGTATTCTACCGCAATATTGGTGGCTTTTAACACTGCTTCTATATCGTCACCGTTAACGTGTAAAATCGGGGCAGCTATGATTTTAGCAAACTCCGTAGAATATCTACTAGCTCTAGTATCTGCAGCATTAGCCGTAAAACCTAACTGATTATTAATGACGAAATGCAATATCCCGCCGATATCATAAGCAGCTAAAGGTGACATTGATAGACTCTCGGCAACCACGCCCTGACCGCAAAAAGCAGCATCGCCATGCACTAAAATAGCTTTGACTTTGCTGCGTTTAGTATCTCCAAGAATATCTTGCTTTGCTCTTACTTTTCCTGCAACTATAGGATTTACCGCTTCTAAATGTGAAGGGTTATCGGCTAGCGACAAGTGTATTTTCTTATCCTCTAGAGTTCTATCGGACGAATAGCCTAAATGGTATTTTACATCGCCTGAAACATTTAGCTCATCAGGAAATACGCTGCCGCTTATGAAGCTCGCAATAACGGCTTTATATGGCTTACCTACTACTTTAGTTAGAGTGTTTAATCTCCCTCGATGTGGCATACCGATAACGATTTCTGAGACTCCCTGATGCATGGATAAATCTATAGCTTTACTCATAGCAACTATAGAAGCATCACCACCCTCAATGGAAAAACGCTTAGCTCCGGGAAATTTTGTATGTAAATACTGCTCAAACCCTTCTACTTCTACTAAATCATTTAAGATAGTTTTTTTGTCTTCAGAAGAAAACGTAACTTCGCTTTCTAGCTTATTATATAACCAGTTTTTTCCTGCTACATTTTCTATTTGCTCAAACTCTACACCTATAGAACCTGTATAAACTTTATCGAACTTGGTCACTAATTCAGATAATTTACAGTTCCAAGTACCGACAAATTCATCCGTAATATTGATATTTTCTTCTAGCTGACCGCTATCAAGACCAAAAGTTTCTATATTAAGCTTTAAATCATTTTTTGTTTTACGTAGCTCAAGACCAAGCGGATCAAGATTCGCTAAATAGTGAGCATGCTTGCGATAAGCATTGATCATTTCCTTAGCTTTTAAACTATTTAAGTCTTCAGAAGATAAATTATTATTTAACAATTCTTTTTTTATTTCATCAGGGATAATTATTTTTGCCGTACTTTTATTGAGTAAAGTATTATTATCCTTAATGCCGGCAAAAAATTCTTGCCAAGTTTGATCAACCGAGGCAGGGTTGGCTAGATATTGCTTATATAGCTCTTCAATAAAAACAGCATTCTCGCCAAATAAATAACCTGTTTTTTTAAAGTCTTCTTCCATAGTATTGTTTGTATTGTTTAGTTGTTGTCATAAGCCGTCATTGCAAGCGACTGCAAGGAGCGTGGCAATTTCAGCAATTTTTCCGGGATTGCTTTGTCAATTACTGTTTAATTTCCTCGCAATAACGATTTTATTACTATAAATACTTCCCTTCTAAATATCTTATATACACCTCAGGGCTGATTTTTTCCTCACCGCTAGCACTTTTTAATAAATCGACTGAATTTTTTAACGAACCGAGATTTCTAAAATTCTTATTTAGATAATTATTTAGATTACTAAAATCACCCTTTAATATATCATCTTTTATATTTGAATGCATCTCTTTTACTTTTTTCATCACCATTGATGCGATAATTGCACCGTTTGTATAGGCAGGAAAGTAACCGAAATTTCCGTGTGACCAATGAATATCTTGAAGACAGCCGTTACTAAAACTTACCGGTTTAACGCCTAAATATTCCTGCATCTTACTATCCCAACAGTTTGGTAACTCATCGAGACTCAAGTCGCCATTGATAAGCATTTCCTCTATCTCAAAACGTAATATTACGTGCATCGGGTAAGTTACTTCATCTGCATCTACTCTTATAAAATCAGGCTTCACTCTTGTAATTTTGCTATATAAACTTGCTGCTGAATATTCTTCGCTTTTAAAAGCAAATTCGTCTCTAAGTAATTTAGCTAAAAATTCGGTAAACTCTCTTGATCTACCTACTTGCATTTCCATAAATAAAGATTGGCTTTCATGGAAGGCCATACCTTTAGCAAGCCCAACCGGCTGCCCTTTATACATTTCCGGTAGATTCTGCTCATATAAAGCATGTCCTATTTCATGAATAATTCCCATTAAACCGCTTATGAAATTATTTTTATCATACCTAGTAGTTAAACGTATATCGTTTGGTGTTCCACCGCAAAAAGGATGAGTCGATTCGTCTAATCGTCCTTTTGTTAGATCAAACTGCATAATTCCCATAATGCGTTTTCCGATACGCTTTTGCATTTCAGGAGCTAGTTTGCTGTGTTTTACTAGTTCTTTCTCGGTTTTCTGTTTTTCTAAAACTTTATTTATGAGCTGCGGGAGTTCTTTTTTAAGTACTGAAAAAACTTGTTTGATCTCGCTACTTTTTCTGCTTGGATCAAACATATCTATTAATGAGTCGTATAATCCGCAATTAAAAGCATCTGCTCGTACTTTAGCAACTTCTTTCGTATAATCTAAGACTTTTTGTAAGTGTGATTTGAATAAATTATAGTCGTTATGTTTTCTTGCTTCTCGCCAAACAAGTGTGGCTTTAGTAGTAGCTGCTACCAATTTCTTTTGTAGCTGCTCGTCAATACAATTTGCATCTGTTACTTTTCTCTCAATCTCTCTAATATTACCATTCTGCCATTCATTAAGGTTCTTTGATTCTTCTTTTGCCTTGCTAAGTAGCTCCTTTAGAATAGGAGATTTGAGCATAGAATGAACTAGCGACGTTAAAGTTACTATTTCGTTTGTCCTACTCTCACCTGAACCCATAGGCATATTTACGGCAACATCCCAGTATAATATGCTCAAGATATTATTAAAATGTGAGATGGTTGCAAATTCGTTTTCTAATTTTGTGTAGTTGTTGTTCATATGTTCCCTATTATGTCATTCCCGCGAAAGCGGGAATCCAGTAAAACCTATAAAAAACTTGTTTTTTATAGGTTTATTTGTTAATTAATATGTAATTTCTTGTAGCAATATTAAGGTTATTTTTCTGGATTCTCGCTTTCGCAGGAATGACATAAAAACCGTACCGCTAGTGCATGTTACAAATGCAACAACTCCTTTGCTGCTTTTAAACTTGCTTTGGTGATTGTTTTACCTGAAATCATGCGGGCGAGTTCCTCCTGTCTTTCAGCTAAATTTAAAGCTTTTACCGTTACTTTTGTTTCTTTCTCTAGCTGTGTTTTCTCGATTTTTATATGCAAATCCGCTTTACCTGCTACTTGCGGCTGGTGCGTAATAACTATTACTTGAGTAACGCTACTAAGTTTTTTTAATCGCTCACCTACTTTATCTGCGACCTCTCCGCCAATCCCGACATCTATTTCATCAAATATAATAGATGGTTTTACCATTTTATCAAACAAAGAAGTTTTTAAAGCTAACATGAATCTTGATAATTCACCGCCGGAAGCGATTTTATTAATTGCTGCAGCTGCCGTTCCCGGGTTAGTAGACGCTTTAAACACAATATCGTCATTACCGTCGGCTGTTGGTTCTTTAGCATTTATCTCAATCTCAAAAATTGCTTTCGCCATTTTAAGCTGCTTTAGCTCCTGATGCAACGATTCTTCTAGATGTTTTGCAACAATAAGACGCTTTGCAGATAAATTACTCGCTAGTTCATAATATTTTTTCTGCAGTAGTACTTCTTGAGCTTTCAACTCATTACTATTTGCTATTTTGTTTTTTAATATACTGATCTGCTCTAAAGATTTATCTAAAAATACACCTAACGCATCAGCAGGAACATTATATTTACGGCTAATAGCTTTTATTAAAAATAATCTTTCTTCTGTTTCTTCAAGATTATATTCCTCATAATTGAAACTATCTAACAGATTTGATAATTCTTGGCGTGCTTCTTCTAGATTATTATAGGCTTCCTCTAAACTTGTAACGATAGCTTCAAAACGCTCATTGTTGCCTTGCCTTGCTAATAATTTCTCTGCTCTATTAATCGATGTATTTATTTCAGGGTTATTAATCTGTTCTAGAATATCTTTTATTAGCTGTAAATCCTTATCTTTATTTTGCAAATCTTTTCGTAGATTTGCTAATTTTTCTTCTTCACCTGTTTGAATGTTCAGTTTAGTTAATTCTTCCGTTGCAAAGCTCAAATAATCAATTTCTTGTTCTATAGAATTTTGCTTAAGTGTTATTTCGGCCATTTCTTTCCGAGTATTTTGCCACGCCTGATAGCATTTGGAAAGCTCCGCTCGAAAGGCCAAAAGATTTCCATAACTATCTAAAATATCACGCTGCGTATTTGCTTCTAGAAGAGAAATATTATTATTTTGTCCATGAAGCTCGAATAAATAAGTAGCTAATTGCTGCATAAGAGCTTTAGTAACCACTTGATTATTAATGAAAAAATTTTTTCGTCCTTCGGCTTTTTGCAGACACTTTACAAACAATAACTCTTCAGGTTCAATAAAATTTTGAATCAGAAAATTTTTTATTTCTTCATTTAAAGAGAATATTATATTAACAACAGCGTAATCTTTTCCACGCTTTATTATATTATTTGAAGTTTTATAACCTAAGCAAAATAAAATAGCATCAAGCAAAATAGATTTACCGGCTCCCGTTTCACCGGTAATCACACATAAACCTTTATTAAACTCAATTTCCAGCTCGTCTATCAGAATGAAGTTTTTAACTGAGAGACTGTAGAACATATGCCGCTTAATTTTGGTGGTTCTGAACTAGCCTGTACGCATAACTATACCATTGACTATCAGGATAGTTGTAACCTAGCACTGAGGCATATTTTTGTGCTTCATCCGGAAGTCCAAGCATCATATAACTCTCGGCTAAACGGTAAAGAGCTTCTACCGAGTGAGAAGTAGTTTGATAATTATCAATTACCTCTTCAAATCTATTTATAGCTGCCATCGGATTCTTTTTCTTTAAGTAAAACCGACCTACCATCATCTCTTTACCTGCTAAATGATCGTTTACTAGGTCAATTTTTAAAGATGAATCAATAGCATATTTAGTATTTGGGAATTTTGCTATTACATCTTCAAAACTATCTTTAGCTAGGAAAGTTCTAGATTGATCATGATTTACGTCTGAAATTAACATATAATATGATAATGCTTTAAGGTAATATGCATAAGCAATGTCAACATTTGCAGGGTGCAACTTAATGAACATATCAAGCACATCAACTGCTTCTTCATATTGAGCGGCGAGAAATAAAGAATAAGCCTGCATCAATTCGGCTTGCGGCGTCATTTCATTACCTGGATGCTGGTACAATACTCTTCCGAATTCTTCTGCAGCGTTCTTATATTTTTTCTTTTCCAATAAGGTAATACCTTCATTATAAAGGGTAGGGATAGGGACTACTATGTCATCACTGTTTTTTTTGTTTTTGCACCCGCCTAAAACTAACCCTATAACTAAAAGGGTACTCAATAATTTTGTTAATTTCATAAGAACTTAAATTCAGTTAATAACTAAATATACATATAGGCTTACAGAATTTCAAGGATTCAATTTAAAATCTCACAACCTTATAAATTAGACCTATTCAGAAACTCGTTTATAGGGAGGAATTTGAGGGAAACACAGAATGCAGAATCGCAGCGTATACTTGTACGTAAGGATTCGAGTAACGGATCGACGTACAAATTACCCCTAGAAGAATAGGTCTATATTCTTGGACTTATTTCTCTACCCAATGTCCTTTATCATTTTTATGGTATTTTTTTTCTACGGCCGACCATGCTACTTTATGTGCAACTGTCTCTCTAGAGTCATTTCCACATCTTTTCGGCATCCTTATATGGTTCAAATGCCATGATTAAAAGCTTCGTTATAAATATCCTTAGCATGGCTCGGAAGATGATTTTTAACTGAATCAGGTAAATCGTTATTATTCTTATAAGGCATAAAAACCTCCGGTAATATTAGAGGTTTCATTTCTATAGGAAAGGTAAATAAAATTTACGACCACAGACTTTTCATTTTATTAAAAAAGCTGCCGTCATTTTCTTTTTCATTTATGGATTCTTTTTTGAATTCTTCTAGTAATTCACGTTGTCTTTTAGATAAATTTTTAGGTACTTCGACATGAATATGCGTAAGCATATCACCCCTAATAGTTGATCTCATTTTAGACATACCTTTGCTGCGTAACCTTAATTGATCACCGTTTTGTGTGCCTGCAGGAATTGCTAAGTTTACTTTTCCGCCTTCAATTACCGGTACTTCTATCTCTCCTCCAAGAGCAGCATTCACAAAACTAATAGGTAGTTTACAATGTAGATTTGCTCCGTCTACTTTATAAATATCATGTGGTTTTATTGTTATATCAACGTATAAATCACCGCTATTACCGCCTCTAATACCTGCTTCCCCTTCTCCGGTATGTCTTATTCTAGTACCGTTTTCAACACCGGCAGGAATGTTTACCGATAAATTTCGTTGTTTATGGTAACGTCCCATGCCATGACATTTCTTGCAAGGATTTTTTATAATGTGTCCGTTACCTTGGCATTTATGACAAGCTTGTTCGATCGTAAAGAATCCTTGCTGCATTCTAGTCGCTCCAACACCGCTGCAAGCATCGCAAGTAGTTACGGTTTCACCTTTTTCAGAACCGCTACCGTGACAAGTATCGCATTTTACTGCGCTAGAAAAGCTAATATTTTTTTCTATACCGTGAAATGCTTCCTCTAGGTTGATTGTCAGATTATATTTTAAATCTGAGCCTCTAACTTTAGCTGAAGTTGGGCGTGATGATCTTCTGCTGCCTCCCATAAAGTCGCTAAAGAAGTCACCGAATATGTCGTTAATATCAGGGTGAAAACCGCCATGATTTCCTCCTCCCCCTCGTGATTGTTGATTTTGAAAAGCATCGTGTCCCAAACGGTCATAAGCAGCTCTTTTTTGCTCATCTTTTAGAACATCATAAGCGGCATTGATTTCTTTAAATTTCTTTTCAGCATCTTTAGCATCAGTAGTATCAGGGTGATATTGCTTGGCTAGCTTGAGGTAGGCTTTTTTAAGGTCAGCTTGGCTAGCTGTTTTACTAACCCCTAGTATTTGGTAATAATTTTGTGACATAATTTAATTTATAAAATGAGATTGTAACGTCATTACGAGGAAAATTACATAGTAATTTGACAAAGCAATCTCAGGATATTTAACGAGATTGCCACGTCGCTTCGCTCCTCGCAATGACGAAATTACTTCTACTTCTTCTCTACATCTTGAAAGTCGGCATCTACTATTTTTTCATCATTAGCGGTACTTTCTTCAGCAGGTTGGCTCTCGCTTTGTGCTTTATACATCGCTTCACCAATTTTCATGCTAGCTGCAGTTAAACTTTCGGTCTTTTCTTTAATCAAAGCAGTATCTTCCGACTCAAGCACGGCTTTTAAAGCGGCTAGTGCTTCTTCAACAGCTCCTTTATCGTCTGATGATAATTTATCGCCATATTCTGTAAGAGTTTTTTCAGTAGAATAAACTAAACTATCGGCAGCATTTTTTGCTTCAATAAGTTCCTTACGCTTTTTGTCTTCATCAGCATTTTGTTCGGCATCTTTAACCATTTGTTCAATTTCCGCATCGCTAAGACCACCGGAAGCTTGAATAGTTACTTTCTGCTCTTTACCGCTTGCTTTATCTTTAGCTGAAACATGCACTATTCCGTTAGCATCAATGTCAAACGTTACTTCTATTTGCGGCAAACCTCTTGGTGCAAGAGGTATACCTTCGAGATTAAACTGACCAAGTAATTTATTATCTTTTGCCATTTCACGTTCACCTTGGAATACTCTAATAGTTACGGCATGCTGGTTATCATCAGCAGTTGAGAATACCTGACTTTTCTTAGTAGGTATAGTAGTATTACGATCAATTAATCTTGTAAATACGCCGCCAAGAGTTTCAATGCCAAGGGATAGAGGTGTAACGTCTAATAATAATATATCCGTTACTTCTTTATTAAGTACTCCGCCTTGAATAGCAGCACCGAGAGCTACAACCTCATCGGGATTTACGCCTTTATGCGGCTCACGTCCGAAGAATTTTTTTACGGCTTCTTGTACTTTCGGCATTCTAGTCATACCGCCTACTAATACTACTTCTTGAATATCAGAAGCTTTAAAACCTGCATCCTGTAATGCTTTACGGCAAGGCTCAATTGTTTTTTCAATTAAATCATCTACTAATTTTTCTAGTTCAGCTCTAGTAAATTTAATATTTAAGTGTTTTGGACCGCTACTATCAGCCGTAATATAAGGTAAATTAATATCGGTAGTTACTGCAGAAGATAGCTCTTTCTTAGCTTTTTCCGCGGCTTCTTTCAAACGTTGAAGTGCTAAAGGATCTTTACTTAAATCTATACCGTTTTCTTTTTTGAATACATCTATTAAATGGTTTAATATTCTTGTATCGAAATCTTCACCGCCAAGGAATGTATCGCCGTTTGTTGATTTCACTTCAAAAACACCGTCAGCGATCTCAAGAATTGAAACATCGAATGTTCCGCCGCCAAGATCGTATACTGCAATAGTTTTACTTGCCGATTTCTCGAAACCGTAAGCAAGAGCTGCAGCAGTCGGCTCGTTGATTATTCTAAGGACCTCAAGACCTGCTATTTTACCGGCGTCTTTCGTTGCTTGACGCTGTGCATCATTAAAATAAGCAGGTACGGTAATTACTGCTTGTGTTACTTTGTCCCCTAAATAATTCTCAGCAGTTTCTTTCATTTTTTGTAAAATGAATGCACTAATTTGACTTGGTGAATATTTATTATTATCCGCTTCGACCCATGCATCCCCGTTATCGGCTTTAACTATATTATACGGTACAATATCTTGGTCTTTCCTAACCATAGGATCGATAAAATTTCTACCGATTAATCGCTTTACCGCATATATAGTATTGCGAGGGTTAGTTACTGCTTGCCTCTTAGCAGATTGCCCGACTAATTTTTCGCCGTTTGCAAAAGCTATTATTGACGGCGTAGTTCTTTCACCTTCTGCATTTTCTATTACCTTTGGTTCTTTACCTTCCATGACCGCAACACAAGAGTTGGTAGTCCCAAGGTCGATACCTATTACTTTTCCCATAAGATTCCTCGTTTTCTTTTTTTTATTTTATTATGACTTTTGATTTGATATAGTGCGGCTTAAATGATTTTACAAGAGGTGACAATGAAAAAACTACCGATTTTACTATTATTTATTATTAATTTAGTTTTCCTAAATAATATAGTTTTAGCATCTAGCGAAACAAGCACTATTATATTTGAAAAAGCAAAGAAAGCAATCGTAACGATCGATACTAGAATTGCCGTATCGGCATATGACGATACAAGTAGTTGGACTGGAACGGGATTTATCAACGATAAGAACAACGGTTATATAATTACTAATACTCATGTTGTCGGCG
Organism: Rickettsia honei RB; assembly: GCF_000263055.1. Taxonomy (NCBI): domain Bacteria; kingdom Pseudomonadati; phylum Pseudomonadota; class Alphaproteobacteria; order Rickettsiales; family Rickettsiaceae; genus Rickettsia; species Rickettsia honei. Next base: position 67,784 of record NZ_AJTT01000002.1, read on the forward strand.
GTGCGTCTATCGGAACTTATTTTGTTACTTTTTATAACGGTGAGCAGGCAGAAGCAAAACTTATCTATTACGATATTTGGCAAGATTATGCCGTTTTAAAAGTAGAGAGTAAAGATATACCGGCATCAGCAACGCAAATATCTTTTGCAAGCGAATTTCCAAAATTAAATCAAAAGGTTTTTGTAGTCGGTAACACAGAAGCAAAAGGTTTTTCTTTCCATACCGGTTATTTGTCTGATCTTTATAATATTGAAGGTTTAATGCCGCAATGTACTTATGTTATTAATTTAAATACTACAGGAGGTGCTAGCGGTTCACCGGTATTAAACGATAAGATTGAGGCTATAGGAGTATTATATGGTGGCGGTAAAACTCATTCTCTAGCGCTGCACGGTGATTATGTAGCTCGCACTTTAGAAAGTTTAAAGAATAATAAACAACCAGGCAGAAAACATATAGGAATAATAAGCGAGTTATATTCTTTAAATAAAGCAGTTAGACATCACAATTTCCCTAAAGAAGAAATGGATAAATATATAAAGAAATTTCCTGATAGTAGAAATAGAGTGATAAGCATTAAGGCAGTTCTAGCTGGATCACCTGCCGAAAAATCTTTAAAAGCCGGTGATATTATTTGGGCAGTTAATGATAAGGAACTCGGCGGCAATCTAGCATTATTTGATAGAGAAATGGATAATTTCAAAGGAATAGCTATTAAACTTACTATATTTCGTGACGGAAAAAAGCTAGAACAAGCAGTAGATTTATATGATGTGAACAATAATAAAATCGCTAAAATGATAAATTTCGGCGGTGCAGTATTTTTTGAAGCCGATGATTATTTTAGTAATAAATCAGGTATTCCTCTTAAAGCTCTAAGTATAGCTTCCGTTCAATCCGGTAGTAGCTTTAGCTCTATACCAACGTTTTTTACTAAAGATTATAAAAATGTTTATAGATTGCAAATTTTTGAGATGAAAGATTTAGCTTTAAGTAATCTTGATGATTTGGTGAAATTCTTGCCTGCTATTACTAAAGAGAAGTTTATAACGGTTAGATTTAGAAATTATCAACCTTATTATGCTAATTTCGGTTATAATGAACTTATCTCGTCGCATGATGATATGATTGCTGATGTAACTCTAGATTCTATAGATACTAAGCCTTATATATTAAAGTATAATACTATTTCTCATGATTGGGATATGGAAAATATAAAACTTCAGTAACTAATGACATTGTGATAAATTAACAATTCTTAATCAATGAAGTAATATATAATTCAACTTGGTTTGTTGTGTTATTATTCTTAAATTTATAATCTTATATTTTAGGAGAATTGCAAATTAGCTCAGAGTAGTTCGCCAACTAGGTTATTTTTGAGTGGATTGATAAATCATTCTTTATGTTATTCCTGCAAAAGCGAGACAGCATTGTTGCGTGGATACATACTAAAACCATCATTGCGAGCAGCCGTAGGCTGCGTGACAATCTCATGAAATAATAACAAACTCTCCTGAGATTTTGTTTCGTCAATTGCTATGCAATTTCCTCGCAATGACAGAAAAAATGCCCCTTACTCACCACCTAAGAAACATAGCTAATTAACAATTTCTCCTAAAATAATTAATAAATTTAGGAGAATTAATGACTAAAGAACAAATACCTAAAGTAGATATAGATAAAACAAAAAACATCTTTTTTTAAGTTTTTTACAAAAAATAGTAATAACTCTAATACTCAGGATTCACTAACATCACCACGTTTAGATGATGATATAGAGAGGGATGTTTCTAAAAAAGAAGCTTCTTAAGAAAATTCAAAGCATTAATAGACAAGAATGATGAAGCTGCACTACATTTCTATTTGATAAAAATAATAAGTATATCTTACATGATGCGGTTGAGGATAAAACATTAGTTGAAAAAATATTAGAATTAGCTAAATACGTAACAGAGATAACCTATAACGATTCAACAGTGTTACATTCAGCAGTTACAGGAATTGCTAACAAAGAGATTATCAAAACTTTATTAGCAAAAAATCCTTATTTAGTAATGATCAAAGATGCTTCAGGTCTTACTCCATCATATTATAATAATAGTAAAGAAATATTAGAAATATTGCAAAATTGTGAACGAGATATTATAGACCGGCTTAATATAGAACCATGGCATGGTTGGGCAGAAGATAAAATATATTTAGAGATGATATGTCTATAATCGGAAAAAATAAGCATACAATAATGGAGCTTGTATAAAAATTTTGTAAATTACCGGACAAGCATCTTCCTTGTAAATTTAACATATAGTATTAGATTTGCAAGGAAGATATAAAGAATAAAAAACGGTAAGCATGTAAAACTTACCGATTAAATTTAAAGCTTAAAAGATTATAATTCGGTGATAGGGATATAATTGATATTTCCATCTTCTCCTATCAATGGGTAATACTCTGTTTGAGGGTTATAAGCATCATAACTAATTGATGTTTGTAATGATAGTTTTTGTGCTAATATTATCAATTTTTCTTCATATAACTCAAAAGATTTTTTTAAATCCTCTTTTGTAATCTTTACAGTTTTAGCTTCATCTGTATTTACTTGGAGCGTTTCAATATTTTCTGTTAAGCTAGTTTCAATATTTTCTGTTAAGCTATATTTTGTTAAAGTTATTTTTTCTAGTAGGGGAAGAAAATATGCTCTTATTGTTACCAATGCTGTAGGAATACCAAGTTTATTTAATAACATCTAATACCTTAACAATTTTGAAGTGGCAGCATACAAGCCTCACTTATTAATGTCAACATAAATTAACATATATAATATATAAATATTAAATGCTCATTATTATAATTTTCTTTCACAAAATCGAAATAAACTGTTATTAATATAAAAAACCAATCTTAATCTAATATATGCGTTCTTTATTTGTGATAATTATATTCTTTCTAATGAGCAGTTGTAATTTAAAACCGGTATATAGTGAAAAATACAGTAGAAATAATGATTTAGAAGCTATTGAAGTTGAACCAATTCGAACAATTGAAGGGGCTGAGTTTTATCATCGTTTAACTAGTATTTTACCTCAGAAAGCACAAGCAAAATACCTGCTTAAAGTAAAGCTTATCGCAACAACTATGCCTTCTACTATTGAAAAAAACTCCAATGTTTTAAGGGAATATATTAATCAATTAGTTAGATATAAATTAATTGATATAGAAAGCCAAAAGGTTTTAATTGAAGAGAAGTTTTACCAAAACACGTCATATAATGCTATTTTTAAACCATATGCGACAAATGTTGAAAGAGATAAAACAGGAATAGACTTGGCATATCAAGCAGCAGAAGAAATTCGTAGCAGATTAATTTTATATTTTACACGGAAATAGTTAAGCTATGAAATTTTATTTTTCACAAATAGGTAGATTATTTGAACTAATAACATCCGGAAAGATTAGAGCTCTTTTACTATATGGTCCTGATAAAGGTTATATAGAAAAAATTTGTAAGCATTTAGTAAAAAGCTTAAATATGCTACAAACTTCTATAGAATACGCAGATCTTAATATTTCATCTTTAGAAATATTACTTAATTCGTCTAATTTTTTTGGTCAAAAAGAATTAATTAAAATTAGATCGGTTGGGAATTCAATCGATCAGAATTTAAAAACAATTCTAAACAGTGATTATATAAATTTTCCTGTATTTATAGGTGAAGAAATGACTTCTAGTGGGAGCATTAGAAAGTTTTTTGAAACGGAAGAATATTTAGCAGCAGTTGCTTGTTATCATGATGATGAAGCAAAAATTGAACGAATTATTTTAGGTAAAGTAGAAAAAACTAATAAAGTTATAAGTAAAGAAGCTATCACTTATTTAAAAGCTCATTTAAAAGGTGATCATGATTTAATTTGTAGCGAAATAAATAAATTAATATATTTTGTTCACGATGCACGCGAAATTACTTTAAACGACGTTCTAGAAGTTATAAGTAGCGAAATTACGGCAAATGGCAGTGATTTAGCAATGTATTTTTCAAAAAAAGATTATAGTAATTTTCTGCAAGAGCTTGATATATTAAAGAAACAAAATATCAATGAAGTTTTAATTATTAGAGCATTAATAAGGCATTATTTAAATTTATATATAGTTTTGTCGAAAGTAAAAAACGGTGAGCGTTTGGAACTCGCAATAAAATCATTATCACCACCGATTTTCTATCAGTATATTAATGATTTTACGAAGATAGCAAACGGTCTTAGCCTCACTGAATGTCTAAAGACTTTAAAAGTGCTACAACAGGCAGAAGTGGATTATAAGTTAAATCCTGCTAGTTTCGATTTATTCCAAAGTATACTCCAAAGTAAATGAAGAGTAGACGAAGTTTAATGTGGAAAAGAGCAAGGAGACTATAAGGCGAGGAGCGGAGCGTATACTTGAATACGTGAGCACCGTAGCGCTTATAAGATGACGTAGCCAATTTTTCAAATTAAACGAGTATACATTATGCCTAGACCTGATTTTTCTGACCCTAACAAACAAATTCACGAGATAATTAGAGTTAATCATGCCGGAGAATATGGTGCAAAAAGAATTTATCAAGGACAGCTAAAATATATTAAATCTCAAAATGATCATATATTGATTAAAGAAATGCTTGACCACGAAGAAGTGCATTTAAATTATTTTGAAAAAAAATTACTGGAAAAAAAAGTGAGACCCACGTTTTTATTATTTTTTTGGCATCATTACGGATTTTTACTTGGTGCTTTATCTGCCTTGATGGGAATAAAAACGGCGATGCTTATTACCGAGAGTGTAGAAGAAGTAATAGAAAAACATTATGAACAGCAAATAAATTATTTAGAAAATAAAAATGTTGAGCCAGAATTATTAAATAATATTATTAAATTTCGACTTGATGAAATTGAACATAAAAATATTGCTATAATGAATTATAGTACTGAGGCAATATTTGTAGAAATAACTAGTAAAATAGTGAAGATAATTTGTCGTATCTCTATAATTTTAAGTAAGAAAATTTAGAGTTAACAACTTAATTAGTTAAAAAATCTAGAAATATTTTACTTCTAAGATATTAAGAAGATAAAACATTAGTAATATTATTAGAAATGGTGATGAAAAGAAAAACTTTTTTTAAATTTGTTCTTTATTTTTTGCATTTGTATTTTTTAGAATTAATAAATAAAGGGGCCAGGGGTTAAGATCCGTTGCTGTAAGACAACAACCTCCATTATACTTCATGATTTTACTCACTTATAATAATAGACTCTTGGCATAACTTAATATTAAGTTTTGACAGATTGGTCTTGTAACAATGGAGTTTAAACATTATTAGCGGTCTATATATTAGTTGAATAATATAAAGAGTCAAGAGATTTTAGTTGTCATTGATAATAAATAATGTAATTCTGAGTTGCGGGGTATATTTTCTATATAATCTCCTTCTAGCATTTGCTTTTACATCAATAATAATTTATATTTATTTTCACTCATGCGAATAGCAGATTACTTTTGTAGTTTGTTATTGGTGATAATTAGGAAATATAAAATAACAATATGAGTCAAAAGATAACTTTAAATAATTCATATTCTATTACTAAATCGCACTTATTCCATATAGTAGACCCAAGCCCTTGGCCCGTCCTAACATCTTTTGCTTTACTTCTTTTGGTTATAGGCGGCGTCTCGTTCATGCATGGCTACAAATTTAATATATATATTTTATCTGCAGGGATTATTTCAGTAGGTTACTGTTTATATTCTTGGTGGAGAGATATAGTGAAAGAAGGAATAGTCGAACATCAGCATACTAGTCCTGTTAGAAAAGGTTTGCAAATAGGTATGGCGTTATTTATCTTAACGGAAATAGTATTTTTTGGTGTATTTTTTGCTTCTTTTTTTAAATCAAGTCTATCACCCGTAGGTCTTTTAGACGGTGTATGGGTTGTAAAGCAGGGCATTTGGCCTCCACCTACAATTAAAACTTTTGAGCCGTTTGATATTCCTTTTATCAATACTTTAATACTACTCTTATCAGGCACTACCGTTACTTGGGCTCACTACGCCTTAGAAGAAAAAAATCAAAAAGATTGTGTAACTGCACTTGCTCTTACCATATTGCTTGGAATATTTTTTACAACTATGCAGGCATATGAATATTACCATGCGGCGTTTAAATTTACAGATGGCATATATGCTTCTAATTTTTATTTAGCCACGGGTTTTCATGGAGTTCATGTAATTATAGGTACTATATTTCTAATAATTTGCTACTTTAGAGCAAAAAGAGGAGATTTTACTACAGAAGGTAATGGACATTTAGGGTTTGAATGTGCTGCATGGTACTGGCATTTTGTAGATGTGGTTTGGTTATTTTTATTTACGTTTGTTTATATATTTGGAAGTTAAATTATACTATATGTGATTATAATGTTACTTAAAATAAGTGTTTTTAAAATATTTTTGCATATTAATTAAAATTGCATATATTTAGGAGTTGATTTATATATAAATAAATTATACATTATTTTTTAAATGCTAATTATTTTATTGAGGTAAAACATATGAACTTTCCTATTCGTAAATTAAACGAAGAATTAATCGATTATAATCTATCATTACGCATATTATTTACTATTCTAAGCGTGGCTATTATTATGGTAGCTTTTGATAGCTTAGGTGCTAATGTCGACGATCCTGTAGGTGATGCATTATGTAAGTTAATTAAAGTATTCAGAGGCAATACTGCAAAAGGTATAGCTGTTGTCGGTATAATTGTTCTGGGGATTCAAACATTAAGAGGAAAATTGCAGTGGGAAGTAGCTTTAGTGGTAGTTACTGCAATCATTATATTATTTAAAGCTCCAGATATTGTTAATATGGTATCAAGTGATACTAATAGCTCAAATTGTGGTGTTTCCTAATACACAAAAAAATTATTATCTCTTTAGTAATACCCATAAGCCGAAGCTTATGGGTATTTTTATTTTTTAAGTGATGTTGTTGCATAGCCCCTATGTCATTCCTGCAAAGGTAGGGACAAGACAACCTTAATATAGGTTACATATTTAATAAAAATAAACATATAAAAACAAGTTTTTATATGTTTTACTGGATTCCGCCTACGTGGGAATGACATCAATTGCCTTTATACTCAGGTCAACAGCAACATTCGTACAATACTCAATAGTGTTTTAATTGTTTTGATGGATCACGTGGTTAAACCACGGGATGACAGTAGATTTTGTCGGTCTATGCAACAACATCCTCACTTAAATAAAAGTCCTAATCTATTACCTATAACAATATCAATATATTTTGCTGTAATAGGGATCCCTTCAATATTCATTTCTAGATATATTGCTTGTTTTGCAGGGATTTTTGTTTGTAGTTTTGTAATTGATACATATTCATCTAAAGCTTGATTATTAGTATCCATTACTCTTACTTTGATTATAGGATCGGAAATTAAATAATCAGACTCATTAGATAATTTATAAAATATCTTCATACCGCCTATATGACGAGGTTTGCCTAAATTAATTTCTTCTATCTTTAATTGATCATATTTACCTAAGAATTGAAAGCTATCTATTAGTAATATCACTAAACAAAAAATTATAAAGCTAGTCCATAATATTGGAAATATATTATATTTTTTCTTAGGAGGAATATACGGTAAAATAACCGGCACATTAGCATTGTAATGATTTTTAATAGTTCCCGTGTTTACTTTATCTTTAAAGTCATTTAATGTACTAGTATTATAGTCTAATTTCTGATACCACAAATGGCTACATTTGGAACATTTTACTCGTCGTCCGTTAATACCTATTTGATTGCTTGTAACAATAAATCTTGTTTGGCAATTTGGGCAAGTAATATGCATAGTTAATTATAATTATTATGTTTGACTTCATGATAATCTCATTTATTATTTTTGGCAATAAAACAGTTAAAAGATATGTCCTCTCTTATTAAAGAAATTGAAGAAGTTTGGCAAATTAAGGACAAACTTCTTCAAGATTCTTCAAAGCTTATAACATTAAAGCAAACTCTTAATGATAGTATAGAAAGCTTAAATCAAGGTACGATTCGTGTTTGTGAAAAGAAAGAAAATAGTTGGTACGTTAATGAATGGGTAAAGAAAGCTATATTACTATATTTTATCACTACGGAATCACAACTTTATAATAACAATTATAATAGTTGGTATGACAAAGTTGCTCCTAAATTTTCTGCAGATACTGATAAAAATACATTTAAAGAAGCAGCTATACGCAAAGTGCCCGGAGCTGTTGTTAGAACCGGTACTTATATAGCTAAAAATGTTGTAATTATGCCTTCTTTCATTAATATAGGTGCTTATATAGATGAGGGAACAATGATTGATACATGGGCTACTATCGGTTCATGTGCTCAAATCGGCAAGAATTGTCATATTTCAGGCGGCACGGGAATAGGTGGGGTGCTTGAGCCGTTGCAAGCAAAGCCTGTTATCATTGAAGATAATTGTTTTATCGGTGCAAGATCGGAAATAGCAGAAGGTGTAATAGTAGAGGAAGGAGCAGTAATTAGTATGGGGGTGTTTATCGGTAGCTCTACAAAAATAGTATACAGAGATACAGGTGAAATTATTTACGGCAGAATTCCGGCTTATTCCGTTGTAGTTCCAGGAGTATTACCTGCTAAGGAAGCCGGTAAGCCTGGACTTTATTGCGTAGTTATCGTAAAACAAGTCGATAAAACTACTAGAGCTAAAGTAAGCATAAATGATTTACTGAGATAGATAGATCAAGGTGAGCGTTCATGGGTTTTTCACTGTCACCCCGTGGCCTGACCATGGGGTCCAGAAAAAATAACTTCAATATTGTTACCTACACTACATGTTTAACAAAATAAACATATAAAAATAAATTTTTATATGTTTTCCTGGATTCCGTGAATAAATCATGGGATGACAGAGAGGAATAATAAGCCGCTTAATACCAGTGAAAGGTCACAGATCAATAATATCGCCGATTATACCATTAAGATATCCCTCTCTTTGTTGTTGTTCTGAAATATCTGTTTGTTGAATTGCGTTATTATTTGGGTTTCCTAAGAATATTGTATGCCATAAGCATTGCATCTCGTTGTTTTTGAAAGCAAAGTTCGTTTCCTTGGGCCCATATATAAATCATATTTTATAGGCTTTTCAGCCTTATTTATAAGACTGTCATAACATTTTTAATATAGAGTCTAATTTATTATTCTTTCTATAAAATATGATAGCTGGGTCTTCACGTCCTAAGTTAAATAGCGTATCGTCGATTTTATTGTACATTTCTTTAAGTTCTTCATTACATGTTAAGCTGCATTATAATTAACTAAAGCTTCATTATAATCTTCTGCTTCGCTCAATATATCGCCTATTTTAGAGTAGCAGCTAGCTATAGTTTGAGTCACTTCTGCTTTGTCCGAGTACTTAGTTTACACTTTATGGCTTCTTTATAATATTGCACTGGTTGATCGTGTTTAGGTTCTATATTTTTTATAGAAGATAGATAGTGATTTTGTATGAATCATATTTCAATTAAGGAACTATAGCAATCATTGGATTGAGACCATGTTTTAGATAACATTTCTTCAAATAATGATAATTCTTTAATTTGTAAGTTTAATACATATCGGTAAGATTGAATAAACGGTTTATTGTCTGTGAATTTCTCAATAGAGTCTAAAATTTGCAATATTACCCCTATAAGGTTATTAGCTTGTTTGTTTAATATGATAGCTTGCAATTCTGATAATTGTGCTAATCCCTCAAAACAAGAAAGAGTTTTTTCTATAGCCGGTATTGTATTGGAGAACTTGGTAAATATGGTTTAATATAACCCTTATAGTTAAAAAATTTTGAGTAGTTAAGAGGTGTATATACATTAAAGTCTTCAAAAATTGATTGGATAGTATTAATTATAAATTCTAAATTTATCTGTATTTGTGTATGTAAATTTTCTATCAGACTGTCTTGTTCCTTTAACAATGCACTTAGCTGCTTTATCGCTAAATTTTGTACTCCTTTTTTCTCTTCTAGGTGTTTAGTTCTAGAGAGAGGTTTATGCCCCCATTTTGAGAAGTAGGTTTATAGAAAAATTTTATATCAGAGAATTCTAATGTATCCTTGTTAATAGCAATGCTATTTTGTACATCGGTATAATGTTTTCATGATTATTTTCATTACGTTGTGTTATTACGCATATAACATTTCCTTTTAATTTTTTGTGTTCTTCTGTAGGAAAAATATTTTTAAAGTCTTCTATAATCCTGTTAAAGATACTAGGGGATTTTACGGTCTCTTCTTTTGCTACTATGATAAATTTTAATTTATCGGTCATTTGAACTAGCTTTTGAATGAAAAATACATTGATTAACTCTTGCACTGTATCGGGTACTCCGTTAGAGCGTTCCCAAAATACTTTTTCTGCAATTTCAAATTTTTTGGGATCATATATAGCCGGTTCGTATTTATGCTGAATTTCCGGCGTTTTTTCAAAATCAAATAATTTATCAAATGTAAATTCTTCACCGTTAATCTTAAGGTTGTTCTCAAGAGCATTTAAAAATGTGTTTTTTCCACTATAAGGTAACCCTATTACTACTCTGTAGCTTCTGGTGTTTTTCCTGCTGGTATTAGTGAATAATTCACTTCAGTCAATGCATTGAGAATATTTGCTTTTAAAGAATCAAGAGCAGTTTCTTCTTCTGTGAAAGGTTTAATCTCAATTTCTGTGGGAATTTTAAATTTCATATATAACCGCTAATCTATTCTTTAATATAAATTTTTATACTGTCGCTTTCGCCGCTATCGCTGATAGCTCTAATAATAAATTCACCGGCTTTTGCTTTCCATATTACTGCTTCGTTTGGTTTCGCGGTTGCTATTAATTCATTTTCCACAAACCAAAAAATGTTGTTGGTTTTATTATCGCTAATCGCACTAAAAGTAATGTTATCGCTATTTTTAATTGAATGTACGGAATTTTTTAACGGGTATATAATTTTAGGTTTTTGATGATGCCAATTTATCAACCTATTGCAATGGTTTGTAGGTATCGGTTTCGGTAATATATGTATTCCTGCTTTTTGATAAACCGCAAGCATATCTGTTGGCCATAAATTTACTGTTTTATATTCTGTTTGTCCTTTAATAAAGTTACAAGCAGGCATACCGGTTTTTAAATCTATCAACATTTTTCTATAAATACCGGATTGTTTTATCGGTGATTTGCCTTGAATGAATAAGGTTTCTGCTTTAACCGGACACATATCGTTATCGATATCTCCCGTATCTGCACAAACTTTTACTTTAGTAATATTTAGTGCATTAATTTTTGAAAGGATTAAATCCTCATCTTTATTTGGTCTAGCTATGGATTCGATAATATTAAAGAATAAAGGGGCTGCAGCAATATTACCCGTAAATGTTCCGTGAGTTTGTCCTTTGAAATCCCCAACCCAAACAGCAAGTACGTATTTCCCGAATATGCCAACGCTAAGTGCATCTCTAAATGAGCTGGAAGTACCTGTTTTCCAATAAATCGGTAAGTTATGCCTTGTATTATTATAGGTAATAGGACGGGTCGTATCTTTTATAATATCAAGTGTTAAATAGCTTGCCTCGGGGGATAGTAGTACGGTGTCTGTGTCATCCTTGTCCTCTCCTGTGTCATTCCCGCGAAAGCGGGAATCCAGTAAATCATATGAAATTTTTGTTCCAACATTTAGGTAATTTTTTATGGATTCCTGCTTTTGCAGGAATGACATAGTAGAATCCAATACTTTTCTAAGCGGTTTATAAGTACCGAAATTAGCAAGCATAGCATAAAGAGTAGTTAACTCTTCAAGAGTAATTTCTGCTGTGCCGAGCACTATAGATAAACCGTAATTTTCAGGTTTTCGTAAGCCGCTAATTTTTGCTTGTTGTAAGAACTCATAAAAATTCGGGTTTTTTAACTTAGACGCTAGAAATATTACAGGTACGTTACGGCTCTTTATTAACGATTCTCTAGCACTTAAACCGCCTGCAAACCTACTATCAAAATTTTCCGGTTTATAATAATCATAGTAAGTAGGTGTATCCTTTAGTAAAGTTAACGGATGTATTAGTGATTGATCAAAACTAAGTGCATAGACAAACGGTTTTAAAGCTGAGCCTGGAGATCTATGGCTTTTAGTGCCGTTAATCTGTCCACAAATATCGTTATTAAAAAACTCTCCGGAGCCAATACTTGCAAGCACTTCCATAGTAGTAAAATCAATAAGAATTACTGAGGCATTATTAATGCCATATTTTGTCCGATCATTAATATATAGCCGAACTTGTTGTTCTATAGCAGCTTGCAGATTTTTATCTATAGTAGTGCGTATAATAGGGCTATCATTATTTGCTAATATGTCTAAAGTAAAATGCGGTGCAATAAAAGGAAGCTTTTTATTTTGATTAAATTTAACCGGCAAACTAATTAACTTATTATAAATAATATCTTGTGGGTGAATCGTGAGCCACTCGGTAAATAGATATTTACGTGCTTTAAAAATATTAATATCATTCCCGCCTCTTTTAAGCGGATTTTGTGGGATTACTGCAAGACTTAGAATATCGATCAAATTTAAATCTTTTATGTCACGATTGAAGTAAATATAACTGCCGGCTGCTATCCCTTCAATATTACTACCGTAAGGCACTAGATTTAGATAAGCTTCTAGGATTTCATCTTTTGAATAATGTAGCTCTACATGAATAGCTTTAATGATTTGATGGATTTTACCAAGAATAGTAGAAGAGTTTATTCCATATCTTAAACGTGCTACTTGCATTGTTATAGTAGAGCCGCCTATTTTACGATTATTCTGTAAATAAGTAGAATAAAAAGCTTTGGCTAAAGAAACGGGGTTAACGCCAAAATGCGCATAAAAATGCTTGTCTTCATATAATAGTACTGTTTCTATAAAACTTGTCGGTATTTCACGTATAGGAGTGAATATCCTATATTTATCGTCTTTAGAAAGCGAAATACGCATTAACTCGCCGTTTCGGTCAAATACTCTTTGTGAGAAACTTACGTCTTTAAGTAAAGGTGCAGGAGGAATAGCAAAATATAATATTATAATGCCGCTGATTGTAATAAAAAGTAATTTGGTTTTGAGAGACAAAGTAATATACCTTATAGGTTAATGTCATTCCCGTGTAGGCAAGAAAGCGCGGTTGCGTGGAACGATTTTTGCGTCATTGCGAGGAAAAACTGCAAGTTTCGACTAAGCAATATTGGAACAATTCCTGAGATTGTCACGCTCACTAACGTTCGCTCGCAATGACGACTTGGGTATTCATGCGGGAGTGACATCATGTTATATAACAATCATTATAAAGCATTTTAAAAATAATGAAAATTTTAATAATATAGTTTGCATGTATAAATATCGTATAATATTCTACGAGATTTTAATAAATTAACTAAACGTAAACGTTAACAAAAATAACATTTCCTATAAATACTAAAATATCATATAAAATCCACTTTACTATCCTATTTTATAACTCATCAATGTAAATTTTTGACATAATATTTTTTATGTATCATTATCTTTAATAACAAAAAAGTATTAATATTTTAAGTAATTGCTAAGATTTATTAAAGAGAAATTAGATATTATGGAAAAAATATTAAATCTATAAATTCTAAACTTACAAAATTATTCTTACTTAACTGTGCTAATGCTGCAATCCTTACCGCTGTGACTGGGGAAGCAAGAGCAGATATAGAAATCTATGATATATTGAACCATACTGCTGACTACCAAATATTAACTCCTGCTCAAAAGCTTAATGTTATAAAAGGAATTCAGGACCGTACAGATTTTGGTGACCTTGTTGACGATCTTATGCCGGGGGAAAGAAGATTATTCAATAACGCAATAATAGAAGTCACTCTTCAAGTAGTTGCTCCTGTACTTAACGGTGCTAGAGAAAGAAGAGAAGCACGTGCAGCCGGTGTTGAAGTTGTTGATTTAACAGGTAATACAGCAGTAGAAACAGGACGTAACGAGCAAGAGATGGCTCTAGAAAATAGACTTCAAGTATTGGAAATCCTTGCTAAAGCTGAAGGGGCAAATGCTGTCAGTATTAGCGATAAAATTAAAAAGGCTATACATTTTATAACATAGAAAATTTAAATACACCTTTGGAGCAGTTAAAATATATATCTATGACAGGCGGTGTAGATGCTAATGACGATTTAAAAGTTGTAAAGAATCTGTAAGAAGCATCGATATTAATGCTAAATACTCTGAATCAGGAAACAGCCCTTTATTAAATAAGTTTAAAAGTGTAGCTACTCCGGAAGCAAAACATAAATTATTAGATCAATTTAAAAACTATGTTAATCAAAACTTAGTTGAGCTTGAGTCTAAACAATCTAGTATTCCCATAAGATAATCCGTAATGAAGTTAGCTGATCCTGCAATAGTAGTTAATTATTGAGAGCAGATGGCTAAATTAAAAGAAGCATATATTGATAACGGTAAAATTAAGATAGTGAATGAAAACGATAAGGTAGTTGATGAGCAAGGTCTAAAAAGTTATAACAAGATTTTAAAAGATGTCGGTTTAATAACTAAAGATTTGGATGGTAAGAAAGTGCAGGCATTGATAAATAATTTCGATGCTTTAACAATGAGTGATCTGGCACTTGTCCTAAAAAAGACTGTAGGTGAAATAAGAATAGATAATGAGGGTCTAGTAGGTCTTGTAATATAGCACCTCAAGCAATGGCAGAAGTAGTACCGCCTCCTCCGCCTCTACTGGGTGGAGTAGCAGCTCCTCCTCCGGCAGGTGTAGGTATAAGACTTGCAATAGCTAGGGATATAGCAAATCTAGATGCCATAGGTGATGATGAACTAAAATTAGCAGGTTATAAATCTAAAGGCAAAAGAAGACGCTGCATTAAGAGGAAGAATAGCTGCACCGGCACCGGTTGTAGGCAGAGCAGTTGCAGAAGTTCTTGTAGCTCCGAATACTTTAGACAGAATATTTCATAATGAGATGTATTTAGCTAAAAATAATGGAAATCCCGGAAAGCTAGAAGTAAGAACATTAGATTAGGTGCAGAAACAGATTTAGGGATTACTATCAAAACACTTGTAACTTTAGAAGAAAGGAAAAGTTCACTTGAGTCTTTAGCATTATTTTCAGAAGCAAAGCCTGATAAAGCACAATTAATGATAAAAGCTGAGAATATTTGGAATAGACTAAAAGATGATGATGTAATAAAGCAAATTTCAAGGCAAGCTTTAACTTTAAATAATAAAATAGCCAACAAGGAATTTTTTAAAGAGCTATTTAATGAAGAAGAACATAATGCAATAGACCGTTAAACTATACTTTTGATAAATTACCGCTGGACTTACAAAATCATATTACGGCAAGAAGTACTGAAATAAAAATAAAAGATGAACTACAAGATAAGAAAACAATTATATCAAGAATAGATTATATTGCTAAAAATGAAAATGTTTTAGGAGCAAATTCTTTAAATAATGAAATAGAGATAAAATTTTCCGATGTACTAGATCTAGCTCCTAATAAAGGAGAAGTATGAGATAATATAGTCCTTACTCCTAAAGCAAACGAAGTAAATACTCAAATAAATAATTGGATTAATAACAATATTGTTAATTTAACAGTGGAAAGTAATATAGATAGAGGCTAACATTTTTACAAAATAAAGCTGTACCGGCAACATTATCAAGAATTTATGAAACGGCAATTGATACTAACTCTAGATTACTAAGAAAAGTTTTAGCCGATAATGCAGTTGGTTTATCTAAAGCTTCTAAAACCATTACAGAGAAAAATATAACAGATGCCGTACAAAATAATTTTAATGCAAAAATGAAAGCTTTAATACCTAATACTAAAGATTTCTTAAAAGAGGCAATTGTAAAATTTCTTAATATAATAAGTAATGAGAAAATAGAAGCGGTATTAAAAGGAGTAAAAGCAGCGAAAGCTGCTAATACCCCTGTTATTGCACCAGTAATAGTGGTAGCAGGTGGACTGCCACTACTCACCTGCGAGGATAGGATATAATGGGCTTGGTATGGACGGTTTAGTCAGAAAGAGGAACAGTCTAAAGCCTATCGTAAATCTTTTTCCTAAAAAAAATGCTGCGGTTGCAGTGGCAGTAGTTTATATTGCTCCTACTTCTAAAATAGGGGAAAAAATACGAAACCGTTGTTCAAGCTATAGCAGATTCAGTTGACACGGATTTCAAAAGAGAGTTAGCAATAAAGACTTAAGGAAAGGAAAAACTAAAAGCATTAATTGTAGAAGAAGTTTTTGAGAAATATACAACTAAAAATGCAGATGCACTTGATGGTAATATAAATCAATTAGCTCAAGCTATAAAAGAAGGCACCAATATTGAGTTCATAGGTCCTAAAAGAGAAGTAGCAAGTGGTATAGATCAGGAAACAAGAAATCTATGTGTTAGAATGAATCAAGATGCAGGATTAATGCAGCAACTTAAAGCGAATAATTCTAGGTTAGCAGCAATTATAGAAGCGGCAGCTGTAAATGAAGCAGAAGTTGCTACAAGACATCCTGAGTCAGCAGCAGTACAAGCAGTAACAAATGGAGATGTAAGCTATGGTGGAGTAGTTGTAGTAGCTCCTGCTGTTGCTTCTGTGGTTCCTGTTGCACCGTTGGTTTTACCGGCAGATCCTGAAGAGGATGCAGAAGAGGTAATAGCTGTTCCTGCAGTTGCAGCTCCATTAGTACCGGCACCGGTAGTTATTAATATGGAAGATGTAGGGGTAGTTCCGCCTCCGGTGGAAGAAGCTCCACATACTGATGCAGAAATTATGATTGTTCAACGTGTAGAGAGGATTGTTCCTGTAGAGGGCAATATTGAAGGCTTTGATGATAAAGATGATGATTTTAACATTGAAGAAGATTATGAAAATGATGATTATAATATAATACAGGAGCGAACAAAAGAGAAGTATCTAGTAGTACAAATAAATCAGAATCTAAGGATTTTGAAGTTAGCCTTGAAAACTCGAAGCAAGAGGAAGTTAGACAAGAAGAGGAGGCAAAAGTAGTTGCTTCTATAAAGGAAGCCGCAGAAGCAAGCATTGCTGAAGCTGTAAGAGTTGAAGCTGCTGAAATTGTAGAAATGCAAAATGCAGTAAAACAAGACGAAGAAATGATTGGAGCAATATATAATCCGATTCATGATATCACTCAAATAAGCTGTAATATTATATCGCATAGAATGTTCTCTAGTGCTGTGGTTGCTGCGGGTGATGAAGATGAAAAAGTGTTAGATAAAAGCCTTTGGATTACAGGTACTTACGGTACTAATACGCAAAAAGGTTTTGCCGGTTATAAAGGTCATGCTGCGGGTGGCACTATAGGTTTTGATATTGGTTCTGATAACTACAAAGATTTAGTCGGTATTGCTTGTACTAAATTGGATTCAAAGTTTAAATCTAACGGTAGCAGGTCAAATACTAATATCGATAGCCATATCGTAACTTTATACGGACAAAAAGAATTACCGAAAAACTTTATGATACAAGCTATGTTTGCTTACAATCATAATATAGTAAAGAGTAAATCAACCGTTTAGGTACTATTGCAACCGGTAAATATAAGAATAATAATTATAACTTTGAAACTTTATTAAGTTATAATCATCTTATGAATGGTGATATTACTCTTACTCCAAATCTTGGTATAAGATACGGCCACTCTAAAGACGATACATATCAAGAAAGTGATGTTGTAGGTATTCAGCATTTGAGTATTGCTTCTAAAAGCAGCATTATAGAGCGGTATTTTATAGGCGGTAAGGTAGCTCTTTAGCACCGCAGAAAATAGCTGAAGGTTTCAGTGTTATGCCTGCACTTTAAGCATCTGTAGAACATTACTTAATGATAATAGTAAAAAACTTAATGCTAAAGTAAAATGGCAAGATAGAGAAGTTAATGAAACTATCGCATTACCGAAGCAACCTAAAGTCGCTTATAATAGCGGTGCTAGCGTTTTAACTGAAAAAGATAATGTAAGCGTATTACTTGAATATCACTGTCATTTACAAAAGAAATATCAAAGCTATCAAGGCTTTGTGAAGTTGAAAGTGAAGTTATAACAGCCAAAATAGTCATTGCAAGAAAAAACTGTAAGTTTTGACTAAGCAATCCAGTAAAAAATGCTAATTTATAGCATTTTTTTTATTTTTTGTGGATTACCACGCAGCCTACAGTTGCTCGCAATGACGATTATGGACCCACGCTAGCAATGCACTCCCAAGAGTCGTAAATAATACTTATTACTCGTCTCTTACTACTAACACTGATATATCTGAATGACGGACGATTTTAGAAGCATTAGGTCCAAGCATATAATCTTTTAATTGTAGTCTGACTGCAGAGATTATGATTAAATCGGCTTTAATTTCATTAGAGTGCTTAATTATTTCATCATAAACGGCACCGCTACCTATATAATAATCTGTTTCAATTTCATCGGGAATATATTGTTTGATAAGCTCTTTAATTTGAGCTTTATACTTTTCTTTTTTCTCTGTTCTCCAATGTTTAGGTAAATAATCTTCAAACATTTTCGTACCGAATTCAGGAATTACATACATAAAATGTAATTTTGCTTGAAAGTTCGTCGCAAGCATTAAAGCCTTAGAAAGAATACCTTTTATAGATTTTTTATCATTTAAATCTATAGGTATCAGTATATTTTTAAATATAGTATTTTCAGACATAAGATATTGTTAGTTTTTGTTTCTTACTGAATCATGTTTTGGTAGAACAAAATTTTTAGTATCGGCGAAATAGTTAATGTCCAGGTTATTTAATAAGTAATTAGAAAGTTTAAAATTTGCTACGTTTCTATGAAAAGCTCCGATAAATTTATCTAAAATATCACGATTTGCCTCATCTCTAGTTACTAGGATTGCCGATACTTTTACTGTAGTTTGACTATCGGTAATCCATGGATATAAGCCCTTATGAAGTATGGCTTTATGAAAAGCTCTATTTTGTTTTATTAATTCCGTTATTTTATCATTGTCAATAGAAATGAAATCAATTTCACACTTATTAGCTATTAAATTTACTAAGGGGTTAGAATGTCCAACCATCATTATTATAGCATCTATTTCCTTATTACAGAATTGATCACTAGAATCTTCATAATTAATGTGTAGCTCTTCAGGTTCCTTAGCAAATTTATATAAAGAACGTACGACATCATAAGTAATATGACTACTGGAAAATGCTGGACCGTTAGTTATTTTTTTTCCGTCAATATCAGCAAAACCCTTTATTTTATCCTCATCTTTTACAATAACCGTAAAAAACTCATCATGTAGATTAAGCACCTGACGTAAATTTTGCATTTTTTCTTGATCGTGATAATAACCTATGCCCTCATATGCTTCTACTGCAATATTAGCTTGCACTAGGGCTAAATCAATTTTGCCTTGTTGTAATAATTTTAAATTTTCTATACTACCGTTTGTTGCAACAACTTCGCATTTAATATGTTCATTATTTTTATTGTCATTTGTAATAGTCTTGCATAAATCAAGTCCAATAGCATAATATCCTTTTAAAATAGAGCCGGTACCGATTTTAATGACTTTTGGAGCAGCATAAATATTACTGCAAATAAGAAATATGCTAATAATAGTCGCTAGTTTAAAATTGTTCATAAAGCTAATTTGAATTATTTGTGGTATTTTGGTTTTCTTTATGTTCACCAAGTTTTAGTTCTAATAAATTAATAGCACCGATATTTATTCCTTTGTCTGAAAACTCAATATCAAACTTAGCTTTTTCTATATTGTTGTAAGCCGAATTCGAATCATTTTGCTCTGTATTTAATTGCACGTCGGAAGCTTTATTAATTGCTTTAGCAATAATTGTTTTAATTATTTTCTTAGAAAAAATAATATTATTCGGTAATAATTTATCAACTATGGAATTATAATTTTCCAGCTCAAAATATAGTTTTCCTTTCGGTAATTTATTGGCAAAGAGTTGTAAATCACCGTTTAAATTAACTTTAGAATCATTATCACAAGTAAAAATAAATCTTTCTATATTAAAATTTTGTAAAATAGCTGAATCTTCTCCGTCTTCAGCAAATTTTAAAGAAGCAGCAATATCTAAATTAGCATTTTTAAAATTCAAAATATCTTTTTCTGAATAATAATTCATGTTTAAAAATAAGGATATATTTTCCTCACTTGCTAAATTCTGTTTTCTTATAAGAAATGCTAAATCATTAATTTTAAAGATTTCTTGATTATCTTTAAATATCAATAATGCTTTATTATTTAACTGAATGGATTTTAATATTTCTTTTAAATTATCATCTTTTAATATTTTATATAAAGGTTTATTAAATTTTCCTATACCCTTTATGTCATCATCGCTGCGTACATCATAGGTAAATGTTTTGTCGCCGTAATTATCAACTTCTCTAATAAAAGGACCGAAATTAAGAGCGGTTCTTTTAGTACTAAAAGCTATATTTAGGACAATATTTTCGCATGTAAATTCTTTAGAATTTACATGATCAATTAATTTTACTTTAGGGTCCGTTACGGTAATTTTCCAATTAAAAGGATAGCCTGAAAACTTAACTACATTATAAGATATTTTAAGATTATCGGATTCAGAATTCTTCATTAAACTTATAACGTTATTTTTTATAGTATATGCAGTTGCAAACCATATTATAGTAAAGGCTAAAAACACAAAAAGAAGTATTTTACGTATCACTTTTTTAATCCATTATAATTTTATATTACGAGTAGCAGCAGGAAGGCGTACTTTTATGCCGTCTAATTCTTCGGTTAAAATAATTTGACATCCCAATCTAGAAGTATCGGTAAGACCAAAGGCTAAGTCAAGCATATCTTCCTCTGCTTCCGTAGGTTTTTTTAATTTGTTGTAAAATTCTTCTTCTAAAATAACGTGACAAGTAGCACAAGCAAGCGATCCTTCACAAGCTCCCTCAAGGTCTAGATCGTTACTATGGGCAATTTCTAAAATAGAAAGCCCTATCGGTGCTTCTACTGTTTTTTCTTCTCCATCATTTATAATAAATGTTACTTTTATTTTTCCTGACATTCTTCTTATTTTTCCTTATCTAAATTAGTTCGATTATATATAATATTTTATATATAACTGAGGCTATTTAATTTGATTGATATTTTTGCCTTTTAGCAAATCATTAATTATTATATTAAACTTTGTATCCATAGATTTTTTTATTTTGGATTTAAACTCGTTAATAGAATTATTAATTAAGATCCAATCTCTAGCGTGTACGGCTTCTTTTATATTATCTAATAAAGAATTAATTATAGATATCTCACTTTCCGATAATAAAGTTGTTAATTCCGCTATAGCACGTTCTATGCTAAAGATTAAAGCCTCTGCTTCAATTACTGCTTCTTGTAATAATCTTGTAGTATAATCTATTTTAGCATTTTTATACGCGTTTTCTAACATAATATCAATCTCCGTTTTATCAATACCGTGATTTGGCTTTACTTCTATAGTATGTGATGTATTGCTGATTTTCTCATAAGCAGAAACGGATAATATACCGTCTGCGTCAATAGAAAAAGTAACTTCGGCTCTAATATATCCTGCTTTCATAGGAGGAAGTCCCTTTAACTCAAATCGGGCTAAACTGCGGCAATCGGCAGCCATTTCACGTTCACCTTGTAATATATGAAATTGTATACCAGTTTGATTATCGACATAAGTCGTAAATTCTTTTACGACCGAAATAGGAATCGGAGTATTATGCATGATGATTTTTTCAACTATACCGCCATATAATTCCATACCCAGCGATAAAGGTGCTACATCAATCAATAATGAATTTGTATGGGGTGCTATTAAATTTTCTGCTTGTAATGCAGCCCCCCATACAACTGCTTTATCAGGATCGATATCTGATAGAATATCTATTTTAAATGCTTTATATAATTCGTCTTTTATTAAAGGAATGCGGGTTGCACCCCCTACTAAAATAACTCCGTCTATATTTGGATTTCCTGCTTGTTCTAAACACTCTTGAGCTATATTGATAGTACGTTCTACTAATGGTAAAATTAATTGCTCTAATGTTTGCTTATTAATTGATACATTATCATTATTAAAACTATCTTTATATGTTAAAGTTTCTTTTGCTTTTTTTGCAAGTTGTAAAGTATCTATAGAATTAGGTAAATCAAATTTATTGCAAAGATATTGTGTAATTACTACATCTATATCGTTGCCACCAAGCATATTATCGCCGTTTGTTGCTATAACTTGAAAAATACCTTCTTGTATATTAAGAATAGATACGTCAAAAGTGCCGCCGCCTAGGTCATATACTAAATAACAGCCTTTTTGATTTTTGTTTAAGCCGTAAGCATAGGCAGCTGCAGTAGGTTCGGCAATTAGCCTTAATACTTCAAAACCTGCTATTTTAGCCGCAAGCATTACTTCGCCTCTTGCTGCATCGTTAAAATGTGCAGGTACTGTTATTACTGCTTTAGTTAGATTAGTCTTTAATTGTTCTTCTGCTTGATTTTTTAGGTAAATAAAAATTTCTGCTGCAATTTCAGGGACTCTCAGTTGTTTATTTGCAAAATTTAGCTTAAGCTCACTACTATTGGTATCTAGATAATCTTTAACTAACGAAAAAAGTGCCGGAGTATTTAGAATTTCTTTTAATGTTTTACCGAATAGTCTTTTAATAGAACGCAGTCCTTTATTATTACCTATAGTAAAATTGTTACTTGTAAAATCTATAGTAGTTGGGATTAATTCTTTATCATCTATAGATTTAATCACTGTAACTTGTCTATTAGCTGCAATAGCTATTAATGAGTTAGTAGTGCCAAAATCGATACCGACTGCTATTTGCCGTTCTTGCTTAAAATCAGCTTGCTCCGGTTCCCTAATTTCTATTATTTGCATGATTTTATTTTTTCTTGCAGTTTATGCAGCAATGTCCCAATATATTTAAGCTTGCTAATTTTTATAGTTGCGTCTGATAGATTTTGTTCTTCAAAAGCTTGTTTTAAAGAATCAATTTCAAGCTTTTTCATTAATTCATATTTGTCTTTTATTTTTTCTAAATCACTAAATAAGATAGTATTTTCGATTATTTCCATTTCATCCCAGAATATGCTTAATTCTAGCGGGGAAAGTAAACTACGTGTTTTTTCGTCATTCAAATTTATATTTTGCAAAAGCAGCATATATTCAGCACGCTTTAAGGCATCTTTAAGAGTAGAGTAAGCGTTATTTAATTCAGCCGCAGTAATTAGATTGTGTTCCTTTTCCTGCAAAGTTTTTGCTTTATCGGGATGATATTTTACCTGCATAGCAAAATATTGCTTTTCTAATATCTTTAAATTAATATTATACTCTTGCGGAAGTCCTAATAATTGAAAATAATTTTGCACTTTTCCTTTTTTGTAATTCTAAACTGCTCTATCATATATCAAAAATTAAAAAAATACAATTATGGAAGTAGATCTATTACATTTTGAAAAAAAATATCATAACTGTATTGTAGCAGGTATAGATGAAGCAGGTAGAGGACCGCTTGCAGGTCCGGTAGTAGCAAGTGCCGTTATAGTAGATAACGCCAATATTATAACGGGCATTAAAGATTCTAAAAAGCTTTCCAAAAAGAAAAGAGAATTACTATATGAACAAATCACTAGTAATTATGTTTGGGCAACTGCTATTATTTCTCATACCGAAATTGATGATATTAATATATTAGAGGCAACTAAAAAAGCTTGTTCTATTGCTGTAGCAAATCTTAGCCTTGAGCCAGAAATAGTGTTAGTTGACGGTAATATGCAGTTTAAGGATGAAAGATTTGTCAGTATAATTAACGGTGATAATTTATCATTATCGATTGCTGCGGCTTCTATTGTTGCAAAAGTTACTAGGGATCGTTTGATGCTAGACTTAAGTGCTGAATTTCCCCAATATTTATGGCACAAAAATTCCGGCTACGGTACCAAAGAACATATCGAAGCTATTAATATACACGGCTTATCACCGTATCATCGTAGGAGTTTTAGGTGTTGTTAATGGTATTGCCTGTGTGGACACTGAATCGTCATTGCGAGCAGCCATAGGCTGCGTGGCAATCTCATGAAATAATAACAAACTCCTGAGATTGTCAAAACTTACAGTTTTGCCTCGCAATGACGATGACGATTTTGGTATCCACAATGCACACCATTAACTCAACTCGAGTGCCGCCTCTTCTAGAGTTTTTAGCTGATCACGAAGTTTTACGGCTTGTTCAAATTCAAGATTACTTGCGGCTTTAAGCATTTCTTTCTTTAATTTATCAATATGAGTTTTTAGCTTAGCAGGATTATCAAATAAAGTATGAGCTTGTTTTTTATCAAGCTTACTATCGATTTTCTCAAATTCTGCTAAAGCGTGAATAGCACGGTTGATGGTTTTTGGAATTATGCCGTGTTTTTCATTATATTCCTGCTGAATTTGCCTTCTACGCAACGTTTCACTAACGGCTTTATCGATAGATTTAGTCATTTTATCGGCATAAAGTATAACTCTACCCGCGCTATTTCTTGCAGCTCTTCCTATTGTTTGTATTAACGATACTTCCGACCGCAAAAACCCCTCTTTGTCTGCATCAAGTATAGCAACTAAGCCGCATTCAGGGATGTCAAGCCCCTCCCTTAATAGATTAATACCGACTAAAACATCAATAGTACCTTGTCTTAAATCTCGTAAAATCTCTATACGCTCTAGAGTATGAACGTTAGAATGTAAATAAGAAGTTTTATATTTTAGCTCCTGCAAATAGGCGGTTAAATCTTCTGCCATTTTTTTAGTTAAGGTGGTGACTAGAACACGAAAACCTTGAGCGATAGTGGTTTGAATTTCGCTAATTAAATCCTCAACTTGGTTAGTAGCGGGTTTGATAATACATTCAGGATCAAGCAGCCCAGTAGGTCTGATAATCAATTCTACAACCGTGCCGCCGGTTTCTTCTAACTCGAACGGTCCTGGAGTTGCAGATACAAACACAGTTTGTGGTCTAAATTTGTCCCATTCTTCAAATTTTAAAGGTCTGTTATCAAGTGCAGAGGGTAGACGAAACCCATGCTCTACCAAAACTTTTTTCCTTGCTCGATCGCCGTTATACATCGCTCTAATTTGCGGTACGGATACATGGCTTTCATCAACAAATAATAATGCATCTTCTGGTAGGTATTCGAATAATGTAGGAGGCGGCTCACCGGCATTACGTCCTGTGAAAAAGCGAGAGTAGTTTTCAACGCCTTTACAGCTGCCGGTTTCCGTTAACATTTCAAGATCATATTGAGTACGTTGATTTAGCCTTTGAGTTTCAAGTGGTTTGTCTTGTGACTTTAAAAACTCTAAGCGTTGTTGTAATTCTTCTTCAATACCTGATATGGCATTATTGACCGTTGCTTGAGGCATCACAAAATGTGAATTACCAAAAACCATAGCTTTATCGAGCTTAACAAGTTTTTCACCTGTTAGGGGATCAAATTCATGGATATATTCGAGTTCATTACCGAAAAACGATAAACGCCAAGCTTTATCGCTGTAATGTGAGGGGAAAATATCGATGTTGTCGCCTTTAACTCTAAAACAGCCACGCTCAAATCCGATATCGTTACGCTTATATTGTAGATTTATCAAATCGTTTAGTAGCTGATCACGAGGGTAGCTTTGACCAGGCTCTAGATTAACCATCATTTGGTAATATAAATCGGGAGAGCCAAGGCCGTAAATACAGGAAACGGAAGAAACTACTATAACGTCACGACGCTCTAATAGCGATCTTGTAGCGGCATGACGCATTAAATCAATTTGTTCGTTAATTGATGAGTCTTTTTCTATAAAAGTATCGGTACGTGCTATATAAGCTTCGGGCTGGTAATAATCATAATATGAGACAAAGTATTCAACGGCATTCTTTGGAAAAAGCGATTTCATCTCTGAATAGATTTGGGCAGCTAAAGTTTTATTATGAGCCATAATAAGAGTAGGACGATTAGTTCTCTCTATAATATTTGCCATAGTAAAGGTTTTGCCTGATCCCGTAATACCAAGCAACATTTGTGAGCGTTTTTTGCTACTTAACCCTGCTATAATTTCATCTATTGCTTTTGGTTGATCGCCTGCCGGTTTATATTCTGAGATAATAGAAAAATTATTCATGCATTTTTACTTGCTTTAAAAACTATAGTTTAAGATAATATATTAAAATCTAACAAAAAAATATAACATTATGAATAAAGCTATATTACACACAATTATTGTTTATACTCTCGGTAGTTGTCCTTATTGTATAAAAGCTAAAGCATTGCTTGATGAGAAAAATGTTGCTTATGAGGAAATTGAAGTAAGTAATTTTACTCAGGAAGAGAAAGAAAAATTTATTAAGAAATCCGGTGGAAAAAAGACTGTCCCGCAGATATTTATAGATAATATGCATGTTGGCGGTTGTGATGCTCTGTTTGATCTTGAAAAAGAGGGAAGGCTAGATAAGCTGTTAGAAAATCAGCCAAAGACGACTTCACCTGCTGCCGGAGCGTAATTAATAAAAACGTCATTGCAAGGAAATTACGAAGTAATTGACGAAGCAATCTAAGGAGTTTGTTATTATTTTATGAGATTGCCACGCTCCCTACGGTCGCTCGCAATGACGATTTAGTATCCACGCGAGCAATGCCCGCTTTCAATGATGCTGAAAACTACCAAAACTTTAAAATGTTCAAAAACAAAACTCGCAAAAATTCATTCTCTCTACTTCTGCCGTATTTATGGTCGAAGGATTTTGATATACGCCTGCGTATTGTTACCTCTCTTATTTGTCTAGTCATAGCTAAAGTAATAAATATTTTCGTTCCTATTGTTTAATATATAATAGATGGGCTAAATAAAAACTTTGCTCTTTCGGTTATTATCGGGATTATTGTTGCATATGGCGGAAAATACTTGTTCAACAGTGAATTATGAAATATCATTTTTTCAAAAGTAGGGCATTAAGCAACTCGCTTAGTTGCTCTAAATGTCTTTAAGTACATGCTTTAAGTATGTGTTTTCACATTACTAGAAAAACAGAGGGCTTAAGTAGGTCAATAGAGCGTGGTACTAAAGGTATTGAAGCGGTACTGCGGTATTCGTTATTTTATATTTTTCCGACAAGCGTAGAAATTATATTAGTAAGCGGGATGTTATGGTATGTTTACAGTATTTGGTTTGCCGTAACTATTTTAATAACAATGATAGTTTATGTTGGTTATACTTGCCTAATCAGTATTTGGCGTATTTCTTTTGCAAGGGAAATGAACCAAAGCGATAACACCGCCCATAATAGAGCAATCGATAGTTTACTGAATTTTGAGACCGTTAAATATTTCGGTAATGAAGAATATGAGGCGATAAAGTTTAATGAGGTTTTACAAACTTATGAAAAATCAGCTACTAAAACTACTAACAGCATATTGATTTTAAATATCGGGCAGGATGTTATAATATCCTTAGGGCTTGTTATCCTTATGATACTTTCAGCAAATGCTATTAACCAAAATAAAATGATCGTCGGCGATTTAATAATGGTTAATACTTATCTATTTCAGCTATCAATTCTGCTTTCAATACTTGGCTTTGCTTATAGAGAAATTAAAAACGCTCTAGTTAGTATGGAAGATATGTTTAAGCTGCTTGATATACCTGTAGAAGTAGAGGATGCTTTGAACGAGAGCTAATTATCTTAAAAGGTGCGGTTAGTTTCGATAATGTTAGCTTTGCTTATAATCAGGAACGTCCGATTTTACATAATATAAGTTTTACGATCAAGAGCGGTAAAACTTTAGCAGTAGTCGGTAGTAGCGGGGCAGGGAAATCGACGATATCAGGCTTGCTTTTTAGGTTTTACAATATTAATAGCGGCAATATTACTATTGATGGTCAGGATATAAGAGAAGTCGCGCAACAATCGCTGCGTAAATCTATTGGAATTGTCCCGCAAGATACGGTACTGTTTAACGATACGCGATATATTACAACATCGCATACGGTAATAATGCAGCAAGCTACGATGAAGTTATAGCAGCCTCAAAAAATGCTCATATTCATGAGTTTATTAGCACGTTACCCGAAGGGTATGAGACGCAGGTAGGCGAGAGAGGCTTAAAGCTTTCGGGCGGTGAGAAACAGCGTATTGCAATTGCAAGAACCATCTTAAAAAATCCAGCAATATATGTTTTTGATGAGGCAACAAGTTCGCTTGATACTAAAGCCGAAAAGCTAATTCAAGCAAGCCTTAAAGAGATCTTGGCTCACCATACTACCCTTATCATTGCCCATAGACTCTCAACTATTATCGATGCAGATGAGATTATCGTTTTAGATAACGGTTATATAGTTGAGCGGGGCAACCATAAAACCTTGCTACAGCACAAAGGCTATTATGCCGAACTGTGGTATAAACAGCAAGAAGAGGAACATTCTTAAAATTTATCATTATATCAACTACAAGCTTTGTTAAGTGGTTTGGTAAAACCAGCTCGATGCCATTCCCGCGGAGGTTTTGTTGCGTGGATATCAAGTTGTCATTGCGAGCGAACGTTAGTGAGCGTGGCAATCTCAGGAATTCTTCTCAAGATTGCTGCGTCAAATTACTATGTAATTTTCCTCGCAATGACAAAAAAACTGATCCACGCAGGAATGACATGGATAGCTAATTGATATTTCAAAAAATTGGCTAAAATCTCTTGCAAGAATAGCGGTGACGTTATTCCGGGGTTTCAAGCCTCTATCCTAAGCGGTATTATCAGCCGTATATGGTATAATCCTCGACTTCATGGTCGGGGGATAGTAGCTATGTACAAGGTTTAAAGTGTAAGCTTTAAACCTAAAAGCTATTATAACTGTTCTGTGACGGTTCTTTGAACGTCCCAACCACCCGAAGTTAAAATCTTCGGTGGTTAAAACTTGAGCAATTTAAGTGTAATCACGGGAGCAACTACATGTTCAACAAAAATAATAAATTATTATCTAAAATATTACCGTTCTCTAAGAAAAATAAAGATTTAGAAAAACTAAGATCTAAGTTTAAACAAAGGTTAACAGAACAGGTAACGGTAGATGAGATAACAAGAATAGAGCAGCGTTCATTATATTTAGAAAGTATAAAATAATTCTAATATATAAAAAGTTTGTTAACTTTTACGATTATGTTATTGCATAGAAACGGTTGATGTCGTCATTGTAAGCGACTAAAGACCTTGTTTGTATGGATCGTTTATGTCATTTCCACGCAAGCGGGAATCCAGTAAAAAATGATCAAACAAAGAAAATTACATAAAAATTTAGTATATAATTTGCTTAAAAAACTAGATTTCTGCTTTCGCAGGAATGACATCGGCATCCGCGCAACAATGCCACGATTATAAATACAAGCAATTCTTGAAAGAAATTTATTATGTCTCTATTATTAAATATAATTCATTAAATTTAAGGCTAAGTAATCGTGACTGATAAATCTTCTTCTAATTTAGTACCGGTAAATATCGAAGATGAGATGAAAGTATCTTATCTTGATTATGCTATGAGCGTTATAGTAAGTAGAGCTATACCGGATGTTCGGGACGGCTTAAAGCCGGTACATCGCCGAATTATCTATTCCATGCATGAAGCCGGTAATCATGCTAGTAAACCTTATAGAAAATCCGCTAGAATAGTCGGTGACGTGATGGGTAAATACCATCCGCACGGCGATAGTGCTATTTACGACGCGTTAGTACGTATGGCACAAGATTTTTCCTTGCGTTTACCGCTTGTAGACGGGCAGGGTAATTTCGGTTCGATGGATGGTGATGCGGCGGCAGCAATGAGATATACCGAATCTCGAATGGCCAAAGTTTCGTATAAGCTCGTAGAGGATATCGATAAAGAGACTGTCAGCTTTAACCCTAATTACGATGGTTCTGAAGAAGAGCCTTCCGTACTTCCTGCAATGTTTCCCAATTTATTGGTGAACGGTAGCGGAGGCATTGCGGTCGGTATGGCAACTAATATCCCGCCTCATAATCTTGGTGAGGTTATCGATGCGTGCTGTTTATATATAGATAATAACGATATAGAAATATTAGATTTACTTGAAGTTGTTAAAGGACCGGATTTTCCTACAGGTTCAATGATTTTAGGCATTAGCGGTATTAGATCGGCATATCTTACCGGTAGAGGTAGTATCATTATGCGAGGTCGAGCCGAGATTGAGAATATCGGTAATAGCCGTCAAGCAATTGTTATTACCGAAATACCGTATATGGTAAATAAGGCAAGGCTCGTTGAGAAAATCGCTGAAATGGTTAAGGAAAAGCGTATAGAAGGTATAAGTGATTTACGTGATGAATCGAATAAAAACGGTGTAAGGATTTTTATTGAGTTAAAGAAAGACGTAGTTGCTGAAGTAGTCTTAAATCAAATATACGCATGTACGCAGCTACAAACTAGCTTCGGTGTTATTATGCTTGCTCTTAAAGACGGGCTACCGAAAGTGATGAATTTGAAAGAAGTAATTGCAGCTTTCGTTAGTTTTAGGGAAGTAGTAATTACTAACCGTACTATATATTTACTCAATAAAGCAAGAGATAGAGCTCATATTTTACTAGGACTAACTATTGCCGTTAGTAATATCGATGAAATAATACGTATTATTAAAACTTCAAATGACCCGAATGCAGCTAAACAAGAATTAATGGCTCGTCAGTGGGAAGCATTAAATATCCTACCGCTTGTAAAGTTGGTTGATGATAAAGCAATGTTAAACGAGCAGGATAAATGTAACTTTACCGAAGTGCAAGCTAAGGCAATCTTAGAAATGAGATTGCAACGCCTGACCGCTATGGAGAAAAACAAGCTTGAAGAGGATTTAAAGAACCTCACTACGGAAATCACCGAATATCTTAATATACTTGGCTCTCGTACAAGGTTACTTGAAATTTTAAAGGAAGAGCTCATTAAAGTTAAAGAAGAATTTGCGACTCCTCGTCTTACTTCAATTGAATTCGGTGAATTTGATCAAGATATAGAAGATTTAATTCAGCGTGAAGAAATGGTTGTAACCGTAACGCTTGGCGGGTATATCAAGCGTGTACCTCTAAGTAGCTATCGTGCGCAAAAACGTGGCGGTAAAGGAAGATCAGGGCTTTCAATGCGTGATGAAGATATTACCACGCAAGTTTTTGTCGGTAATACCCATACTCCTATGTTGTTCTTCTCAAATATCGGTCAGGTTTATAGTTTAAAACTGTATAAACTGCCTTTAAGTAATCCGCAGGGTAAGGGTAGACCGATGGTTAATATATTACCGCTGAAAGTAAATGAGCATATTACGAATATTATGCCGCTACCTGAAAATCAGGATGAGAGGGATAATTTAAACATTATGTTCGCAACTGCCAAAGGTAATATCAGAAGAAGCGATTTATTAGATTTCAAAAAGCTTCAGTCGAACGGTAAAATTGCTATTAGGCTTGATGAGGACGATAAATTAATAGACGTAAAACCATGTAAAGAAGACGAGCATATTTTACTTGCTACCAAAGCCGGTAAAGCTTTAAGATTCCCTGTTGAATCGCTGCGTGTTATTAAGAGCCGTACTTCTGATGGGGTACGAGGTATGAAGCTTGCCAAAGAGGATGCCGTAATTTCTATGACTGTGCTTAAAGGTATTAGTAGTACAAAAGAGGATAGAGATGCTTATTTATCCGTGCCGTGGGAGCAGAGATTAGAGATTGCTAAAGGTGAGGCGTTTAATCCTGAAGAACTTGGCGTAAGCTTAACTGCCCCGGCTATTGTAGAAATGGCAAATTCCGAAGAATTCATTTTAACCGTAACTGAGAACGGTTTTGGTAAGAGAAGCTCAGCTTATGGCTATAGAATTACTGACCGTGGCGGTAGCGGTATAATCAATATGGATATTAACGACAAAACTGGTTTAGTCGTCGGTGTTATGCCGGTTAAAATAGATGATGAGTTAATGCTGATTACCAATAGCGGTAAGTTAATTCGCTGTAAACTTGAGTCAGTACGTATTACGGGACGTAACACTAGCGGCGTAATCCTATTTAAGCTAGATGATGGTGAAAAAGTCGTGTCTGTCTCTTTAATTGCTGAAACTGCTGAAAGTGAAGAAGATAGTGAGTTAGAGGAAGAGGGATTAGAGCAATCTGAATAGGTGTAAGGGCTGAGGCGTTGTTATTCCCGCATAGCTCTTAAAAAGCTCTCGATGTCATTCTTGCGAAAGCATTTTGCATAGATACCTAAGTCGTCATTGTGAGGAGGTATTGTTGCGTGGACCGGTAAAACCCACTGTGTCACCCCGTGGTCAAGCCACGGGATGACAGAGGTGAAATTGCTTCACGCAACAATGCCTTGCGAGCAGCCATAGGCTACGTGGCAATCTCATGAAATAATAAAACTCCTGAGATTGCGGACGTACAAATTACTTTGTAATTTTCCTCGCAATGACGTTAATTTAGTAATTGATCTGCTTTTAGTTAACAATACCCCCCCAAAGAGCTTCTAGAAAAATATTGCAACACTAATTTTTCTCTCTATAATAACTGTATATTGAATTTATGAATATGCAAATATTAACTTTCCAGTCTTTTTTTACTACTATAACCGGTCTAAGCCGTTAACAATATCTCTTATCTTTCTTTTAATTATATTCATCTATTTAAATTAATTAATTATTAGGTAAGTTTTATGTTGCGTAAAATGCCACTTATTTTAATGGCTATTATCATAGCTATCATATTGTTAAACCCACTAATGAGTTTAGAAGTACAAAGGTTATTGTATTCAATAATATCTATTTCTATAATTGGATTATTTCTGTCTTTAATTATTTTTGGTTTACTTTTTAAATCTGTTGTAATGCTAGCCAAAGATGCAACACGTATAGTTTTCTTAATATTATTACTAGTATGTGGGTCTAATGTTTGTTCTACCTTCATAAGTCATTATGTAGGTATATACATATATCAATCGCTTTATCAATGATTTCTCCTATAGAAAATGATAGCTTAAAGCCTTTATGGTTGCTTAATTTTCCTAATATTATTTCTAATGATAAAGTCGTATTTAGTAGTAGTATCTTAGGCTTTATTTCCTCAAAATTGTGTGCTGAAGTTGCAATTGGATTGGCTTGTAAGCTAGAAGCATTTGTTGCAAAAATATTGCGATTGTTGATCTATATAATGCCCTTATTTATAATGGGCTTTATCGTAAAACTACAGTTTGATGAAGTATTAGATATAATTATTAAAGATTATATGTTCATTTTTGTGACGATCGTATTTGCTCAGTTTGGTTATATCTTTCTTGCTTATTTTATTTTAAGTAACTGTCGAGTTAAGGAATGCATAGTTAGCCTTAGTAATATGATGCCAGTGTCTATAAGTGGATTTAGTGCAATGTCTAGTGTTATAAGTATGGCACTTAGTATAATAGGAGCGGAAAATAATACAAATAATAAAGCACTCGCTCGTACCGTTGACCAATAACAGTCAATATTCATCTTGTTGGCGATTGTTTTGCCATATCGATTTTGGCTTATGCTATACTAAAAAGTTATGGATTAGCTGAACCTACTTTATTTAATTATTTTACTTTTTATTTTGTATTGGCAAAATTTTCAGTAGCAGCTATACCAGGTGGTAGAATTATTGTAATGCTCCCTATACTTAAACAATATCTAGGTTTTAATACTAATATGATGTCTCTGATTACAGCTCTTTATATCTTATTTGATCCTGTGATCACTTGTGCTAATGTTTTAGGAAATGGTGCTTTTGTTAAACTGATAGATAATATATATAGTGTAACTCAGAAAGCTTAATTTAAGCAAATTTGCACAGAGCAAGTCATGTTCCACCGTGAGCATTAATAAATATTTTAGCAATAGGACGAGGTTTCTCAAAATACTCTAGGTTCTTGCGTGCAGAAAATTAAATTATTTGTATTTTTAGATATTTTTGAGCAAAAATTAATAAGAACGCAAGAGCCTAATATCTATTTTGCTTTTAAAGTAATTGTTGAATTATCTATATTTGATAAATTAGATATTTGTGTTCCTTGAATTATTATTTTTTACGAAGAATTAGTGAATTTTTTAATCAAATCTCAAATATTATATAATTGATTTAAAAGAGAAAAAGCATATAATCTTTGTGTGGAAAGTGATATATTGGTAATAAATTATGATGTGGTTATTAATTACGATTGGTTTAACCGTTGCGGTTCTTATTATAGGGGTAGTATCGATGGCTATCGAAGGAAAGTTTGATAAGAAATTTAGTTCAAAGTTAATGACTTTAAGGGTTTTTTTTCAGGCAGTTGCTATATTTTTATTGATTATAATGTATTTTTATAAAGTTAATTTATAAATGTCTGAAAATAACTCAAAAGCTACTTAATCGATTTCTCTAATTTCTTCACGTAATTCTTCCCATTTGTCTAAAATTTCTTCTAATGTAACTTCTTCGACTTTTTTCTCTCCATCTTCAAAGTCCTTTAAATCTCTAATCAGTTTCCCTAGCTTTAATAATGAAATTTTTTTTCATTATACTGATCGCTACAATGTTCTTCGAGTTGTTCGGCAATTTCTTCAATATCACCCCAATGCATTATTATTCCTCCTTAATTTTATGCAGGCCTTATTTATTAACATGTTATCTGATATTTGCTATTATTTTTTACTAAATATTATTAATTCGACAAATTATTGCAAATAGGTGAGTTTATTATGCAACTATTGCCGGAATTAGGCAGGTTTGCTTTCTTTACATTTTGGTGATTTTATAGTATATTAAAATTAAATATTAAGATTTAATTATGTCAATATTACCGATAGTAAAGGCACCTGATGAAAGATTAAAGCAGAAATCTCAGCCGGTTTTAGAGTTTACCGATCAAACACGAAAATTTATGGATGATATGCTTGAAACTATGTACAATGAAGACGGTGCAGGGCTTGCAGCAGTACAAGTAGGGGTATTGAAACGTATTTTAGTAATTGATATACAAGATCATGATTCGGTAGCAAGACCAAAAGATTTTTATCCGCTTTTTATAGTGAATCCTGAAATAATAGAAAAAGCAGAAGAGCTAGTTACGGCTAACGAAGGTTGTATCTCATTACCGGAGCAACGTATTGAGGTGGCAAGACCGGCATCTATAAAGATTAGGTATTTAGACTATCAGGGTAAATCGCAAGAGCTTAAAGCAAATGATTGGCTTGCAAGAGTTATCCAGCATGAGTATGATCATTTAGAAGGTAAGCTTATGATTGATTATTTAAGTAATTTAAAACGAGATGTAGTACTTCGTAAGCTTAAGAAACTCAAAAATAATATAGTGTGAAAGTAATCTTTATGGGAACGCCTGAATTCGCTGTTCCCGCTCTTAAAAAACTTATAACTCATCACGAAGTTAAAGCTGTTTTTACACAGCAACCTAAAGCTAAGGGCAGAGGACTTAACTTAGCTAAATCTCCAATACATCAATTAGCATTTGAGCATCAAATTCCTGTTTATACTCCTTCTACTCTTCGTAATGATGAAATAATAAATCTAATTAATAAAGTTAATGCTGATATTATAGTTGTTATTGCCTATGGTTTTATTGTGCCGAAAGCTATATTAGAAGCTAAGAAATACGGCTGTCTTAATATCCATCCATCCGATTTGCCTCGTCACAGAGGAGCGGCTCCTCTGCAGCGTACTATTATAGAGGGTGACCGGAAAAGTAGTGTATGTATTATGCGTATGGATACAGGGCTTGATACAGGTGATATATTGATGAAAGAAGATTTTGATTTAGAAGAAAGAATAACATTGGAAGAACTGCATAACAAATGTGCAAATCTCGGAGCGGAGTTATTAATTAAAACACTTGCAAATATCGATAATATAGTACCAATAACACAGCCAAGTGACGGCGTTACGTATGCTCATAAATTAACTAAAGAAGAAGGAAAAATTAATTGGCATGAATCCGCATATAAAATAGATTGTAAAATAAGGGGCATGAATCCTTGGCCCGGAGCATATTTTAGTTATAATGATAAAATAATTAAAATCCTTGAAGCAGAATATTTAAATGCGGATCATCACTTTACTTCCGGTACCGTTATTAGCGATAAGCTGGAAATAGCTTGTGGAAGCGGTATATTACGAGTGAAAAAACTTCAGCAAGAGAGTAAAAAAGCTTTGAATATAGAAGAATTTTTACGTGGTACAAATATTTTAAAAGATACAGTATTAAAATAAGAGTATTATTATGGGTAAAGATAAAAAAGAAGTTAGGTTTAATGATAATTGAGATGTTAAGGAGTGTACCTCAAAGTTTGAAAAGAATAGTGATATTTATTCTTTAAAAAGGAAAGTAATTAATATAGTAGATGATGAAGTAGAGGATCAAACTAAGCTACTTACGGAAACTCAATTTCTTGTGAAAAAAACTCCACATGGTAAAACATCTCAATATGAAATTAGCGGCTTTATTAACAAAGCCGGCGAACATATAAACGATCCAAAGCAAATAAAAGAAATTTCAAAATTATACGCTCATGCCGTATTTGCTGATTTACAGAAAAATATTTTAGGTAAATTTGATAAGAACGGTAATTTAAGTATAACTAAAGATTTTGCAATTAATGAAAATCCAGTTTTTAGAAAAGACGGTAAATTATTATGGGTTAAAACTCAAAGCGGTTTGATAAAAAGAGAAGGAGAAATGACAGCGGTAAATCATATTTTACAAAAAGGCAGATTTTTGTGTGAAGATTTAGGCGGTAAGGTAGATACAAAATTAGGGACCACAAATCTAAACAAAAAGCCGACAAAGCCTACTTTAAAAAGAGGTTAAAATAACTTGAAGCCCTCTCATAAGAAATAAAATTAAAATTATTTGAAATTAGTGTTTGACAAGGTTTAAAAATATAGATATAAAATCATCACACAAAGTTTGAAACGTAAAACTTTGTAGCTGTTTAAAAAGTTGATAAAGCTAAAAACTAAATACACCGCGATAATAAAAATTTATATCGTGAGTAGATGCTGAAAATAAGAAAAATAATTGTGAAATTAATTCTGTATGCATTGTGTAATCTCAAGTTAAAAGCATAAGTAAATATAATAAGAGCATTTGGTGGATGCCTTGGCACTAGAAGGCGATGAAGGACGTAATACGCTGCGATAAGCTTCGGGGAGTTGCGAATAAGCCTTGATCCGAAGATTTCCGAATAGGGAAACCTACCTAATTTATTAGGTATTGTATAGTGAATACATAGCTATATGAGGCAAACCCAGCGAACTGAAATATCTAAGTAGCTGGAGGAAAGGACATCAACCGAGACTCCGTTAGTAGTGACGAGCGAACGCGGACCAGGCCAGTGGCTTCAAAAAAAT
Organism: Rickettsia honei RB; assembly: GCF_000263055.1. Classification (NCBI taxonomy): domain Bacteria; kingdom Pseudomonadati; phylum Pseudomonadota; class Alphaproteobacteria; order Rickettsiales; family Rickettsiaceae; genus Rickettsia; species Rickettsia honei. Next base: position 105,401 of record NZ_AJTT01000002.1, read on the forward strand.
AACTAAAACAACATGGAAAGGTTGACCATAGAGGGTGATAGTCCCGTATAGGTAAAAAGTTTGAAGTCCTTGAGTAAGGCGGGACACGTGAAATCCTGTTTGAACATAGGGGGACCACCCTCTAAGCCTAAGTACTCTCTAGTGACCGATAGTGAACAAGTACCGTGAGGGAAAGGTGAAAAGTACCCCGACAAGGGGAGTGAAATAGTATCTGAAACCAAATGCTTACAAGCAGTCGGAGCAAGCATATTTATATGTCTTGTGACGGCGTACCTTTTGTATAATGGGTCAGCGACTTAGTTTATCTAGCAAGCTTAAGCCGTTAGGTGTAGGCGTAGCGAAAGCGAGTCTGAATAGGGCGTTTAGTTAGATGAATTAGACCCGAAACCGGGTGATCTAGCCATGGCCAGGTTGAAAGCGGAGTAAAATCCACTGAAGGACCGAACCCACTACTGTTGAAAAAGTAGGGGATGAGCTGTGGTTAGGGGTGAAAGGCCAATCAAACTCGGATATAGCTGGTTCTCCGCGAAATCTATTTAGGTAGAGCGTTATAGCGATTACCATCGAAGGTAGAGCACTGAATGAGCTAGGGGGTCCCACAGACTTACCAAACTCAATCAAACTCCGAATGTCGATGAGTACAGCATAGCAGACAGACTATGGGTGCTAAGGTCCATAGTCGAGAGGGAAAAAGCCCAGACCGCCATCTAAGGTCCCTAAATCATGACTAAGTGTTAAAGGATGTGAGAAGACCAAAACAACTAGGATGTTGGCTTAGAAGCAGCCATCATTTAAAGAAAGCGTAATAGCTCACTAGTCTAAATAAGTTTTCTTGCGCCAACAATGTAACGGGGCTCAAGTCATGTACCGAAGATGCGGGTTTATGCATTTGGCATAAATGGTAGCGGAGCGTTCCGTAAGCCTGCGAAGGTGAACCGTAAGGTTTGCTGGAGGTATCGGAAGTGAGAATGCTGACATAAGTAGCGATAAAGAATGTGAGAAACATTCTCGCCGAAAGTCCAAGGGTTCTTGCGTAAAGTTAATCTGCGCAAGGTTAGTCGGCCCCTAAGATGAGGCTGAAAGGCGTAATCGATGGGAATCAGGTTAATATTCCTGAACCTGAAGGATGTGACGAAAATAGTAAATTGTACAGTCTTATTGGATTGATTGTGCGGTGAATATTTCCCAGGAAATAACACCTTCATTATAGACCGTACCCGAAACCGACACAGGTGGACAGGTAGAGTATACCAAGGCGCTTGAGAGAACGATGCTGAAGGAACTAGGCAAATTGCATCTGTAACTTCGGAAGAAAGATGACCTGTATATGGGCAACCATGTGCAGGTGGCACAAGCTAGGGGGTAGCGACTGTTTATTAAAAACACAGGGCTCTGCAAAGTCAATAGACGATGTATAGGGTCTGACGCCTGCCCAGTGCTGGAAGATTAAAAGGAGGGGTGCAAGCTCTGAATTGAAGTCCCAGTGAACGGCGGCCGTAACTATGACGGTCCTAAGGTAGCGAAATTCCTTGTCGGGTAAGTTCCGACCCGCACGAATGGCGTAACGATTTCCCCACTGTCTCCAGTATCGACTCAGCGAAATTGAATTCTCCGTGAAGATGCGGAGTTCCCGCGGTCAGACGGAAAGACCCCGTGAACCTTTACTATAGCTTTGCACTGGTGTTAGGAATCAGATGTGCAGGATAGGTGGGAGACTACGAAGCGAAGGCGTCAGCCTTTGTGGAGTCACCCTTGAGATACCACCCTTTTGGTGCTTGACATCTAACCGAGATCCTTGAATCAGGATCCGAGACAATGCATGGTGGGTAGTTTGACTGGGGCGGTCGCCTCCCAAAGAGTAACGGAGGCGCGCGATGGTTAGCTCAGGTTGGTCGGAAATCAACTTTTAGAGTGCAATGGCATAAGCTAGCCTGACTGCGAGTCTGACAAGACGAGCAGAGACGAAAGTCGGTCATAGTGATCCGGTGGTCCCGAGTGGAAGGGCCATCGCTCAACGAATAAAAGGTACTCCGGGGATAACAGGCTGATGATTTCCAAGCGTCCATAGCGACGAAATCGTTTGGCACCTCGATGTCGGCTCATCACATCCTGGGGCTGGAGAAGGTCCCAAGGGTTCGGCTGTTCGCCGATTAAAGTGGTACGTGAGCTGGGTTTAGAACGTCGTGAGACAGTTCGGTCCCTATCTGCCGTGGGTGTAGGAAGTTTGAGAGGATCTGCCTTTAGTACGAGAGGACCGAGGTGGACGTACCCCTGGTGGACCAGTTGTCGTGCCAACGGCACAGCTGGGTAGCTAAGTACGGAAGGGATAACTGCTGAATGCATCTAAGCAGGAAACCCACCTCAAAACTAGACTTCCCCATTAGAGCCGTGGAAGACCACCACGTTGATAGGTCGGGTGTGGAAGCACAGTAATGTGTGTAGCTAACCGATACTAATAGCTCGATTGATTTACTTTGCTGTGAGATTACATATGCATATAGTGTTAATGCTATAAGAGTGTAGTATCTACTCACAAGGTTATCAGGTTAAATAGTTTTATCAACTAATAAAAATGTTATTGCATAACTAATTTTATACTGTAGCCTTGCCACGATATCCAGCGAAAATTATTTTGCTGAGTATCGTAGTAAAAGTTAAGATATGATGTTGAGGATTTTTTTGAGTCGTGCAACAACATTAACAGCAAACTATAATACAAATCATTTTTAAAAGTTTGTATTGCTAGCTTGGTGGTTATAGCATGAGTGAAACACACGATCCCATCCCGAACTCGAATGTGAAACCTCATAGCGCTAATGGTACTATGTCATAAGGCATGGGAGAGTAAGTCGCTGCCAAGCTTGCAATGCAAATTTTTAATTATCTTTCTTTCTCTTGATGAGAATATTTTATATTCATAATTTTTACCTTTCTCTATATTAGTAATGCTTACGCATTAAAGAATAAACATCAATTTATTTCCATAGAATCGCTAAAATATAACATAGAAATTAAAAAGCTGTTTAAAGAAAAAAATACTGGTCAATTTATTTTAGAGTTACCAAACGTCACAGTAATTAATGAAGGTGGAATTTTAACTAAAGAAGGTTATATTCTACAAGATACTCAAACAAGCTTAGGTGATCAACATCGTTTATTAAAAAAACGAGATATTAATACTAAAAATCCTTTATATTTTAATGGAAAATTAGCAGTAATTTTATCTTTTGGTTCTGAAAATTGGTATCATTGGCTGCTACAAATTTTGCCTAGATTAATTATATTAAAAGAATCAGCTCTTGAATATGATCGTATCTATATTAATAATTTAAAATATTCATGGCAAATTAAGTCATTAGAAATAGTATTAAATTATTTAAATATAACGGAAGATAAGCTTTTTGTAGTAGATAGTGACTGTATAATTCAAGCTACTAGACTAATTGTTCCATCTGTACCGTTTATTCTGGTAAAAGGTACACCTTTTCCTTTATGGTTAAAAAAAGATTTAAGAAATATTTTTATTAAAGATAATAGTAAAGCATACGATAAAATATATATTTCTCGTAAATACGCTTCTACCCGAAAAATAGTTAATGAAGAGGAATTAATAGAAAAAATTGAGAGATCCAGTTTGAAAGTAATATATCTAGAGCTATCCTGCCCGTATGAACAGGCCCAGCTTTTTAATAAAGCAAAAATAATAGTTGGATCGCACGGATCAGGATTTGCTAACTTTATTTTTGTGGCTCCAAAATGCAAAGTAGTAGAGATTGATCACGGTACAACTCCCTCTAGAAGTTTTTATAAAAGAATGGCAAATTATATGTCATGCGATTATTATCCTTTTTATGTAGATCATCAGACAACAGAAGAGCATTTAGAGACGATATAAAGATCAATATTGATGAATTTATTAAGTTTCTTAGAGGTCATCTGTAAATATAAATTTTAATTAGTAATTAAAGAGCTTTTTTAGCGAAAATTGAAGTTAATTCTTAAAATCATTATTTAATAAATAAGATTCGCTATTCATTTCATTTAGTCTTGAAATAGTGCGTTTAAATTCTGCGGCTCGTGCTGAACCTTGATATATTTTATTTGGGTTATCTTCTAGGCTCATAAATAAGAGTATTTTATAGAAATAGGCATTATCGATAAAGTTGATAAATCTAACGGCTGTATTTGTATCGTTAGCATCGATAGTATGAACGTTCCCCACTATAATAACGTTGAAATTTTGGCAAATATTAACATAATCGATATAGCTTAAGCCTCTTGTAAATAATTCATTATAATCTGTTACTAATATTCTTTTATGCACTTTTTGAAAGGATATTTCTCTACCTAGAACCTGTATATTTTGAGGAGCAAGATTATTGTCACTAATATCCGTGATAATTTTTTCAAGTTTGTTTTGGTTTTCTAAAGTTAAAGGATAAATTATCCTTGCCTCTTTAACTCTTAACGCTTTATCAAATCGATAATCATGTTGATTATCTAGATATTTAACATAAAATGTATTATTGATTATCTTTATAAAAGGTAAGAAAGATTCTCGTTGTAATCCGTCTTTGTACAGATTATTGGGACTCGTGTTAGAAGTTATAAAAATAAAAATATTTTGCTTTATTAATTCATTAAATAATCTACCGATTATCATTGCATCAGTAATATCTTTAATTTCAAACTCATCTATACATAACACTTTAGTTTGTTTAGTATAATTTTTAGCAATTTTAGGGATGATATCTTTCTGATTTGCTGTTTGTAATTTATGCATAGATTTATGAATTTCCTGCATAAAGTTCTGATAATGTATTATTATTTTAGGTGTGGTTAATTCTTCACAAAAAGAATTCATGAGCATAGTTTTACCGCTGCCCACCGGACCGTATAAATAAATTCCGCTTTCTAAGTTGTTTTGATTAAAGAATTTGAATAAACTTTTAGGCTTATTAAGTGCTGCTGCCAGCTGTTTTAATTCTTCTCGTAAAGCAGTTTGTTTTGAATCTCGTATTAATGAAGTAGAGGATTTAATCATCCAAAATATTTTTTATCTAGTTTGTTATAGGTTTTTTCTAAAATGTCGTTCCTAGCTAAAAGCAGGAAGGCTTTGTTGCGTGGATCAATTTCACCTCCGTCATCCCGTGGTTTGATCACGGGATCCAGTGAAAAATGCTAACCTTTAGCATTTTTTGTTATTTTTGCTAGATTGCCACGCTCCTTTTAGTTGCTCGCAATGACGGTTGTGATTATCATTTCCTACATAAAAGCGTTGCATCGCCGTAGCTAAAAAAACGCATTGCTTCTTTTATAGCATATTTATATAATTCATGCATCTCTTTAAATCCGGCAAAAGCACATATAAGCATAAATAAAGTAGATTTAGGAAAATGGAAATTAGTAAGTAGCATATCGGCTGTTTGAAATTTAAAACCTGGGGTTATGAAAATATCGGTTTTAAAGCTACCTGCTTTTACGATGCCGTTATTGCAAGAACTCTCAAGTGTTCTAAGTGTTGTAGTGCCGACTGCGATAATACGTTTCCCTTCTTGCTTTGCTTTATTGATAATTTCAGCAGTGTCAGGAGTAATAGAGCAATATTCGGTATGCATTTTATGTTCATGAATATTTTCGGTTTTTACAGGTAAAAAAGTTCCAGCTCCCACATGTAATGTTAAAAATGTGGTTTGTATGCCTTCTGCCTTAAGCTTATCAAGTATATCCTTTGTAAAATGCAAGCCTGCTGTCGGTGCTGCAACTGAACCTTCTATTTGGCTATAGACAGTTTGATAGCGGTCGTTGTCGTTTTGAGTGTTTGTCATCCCGTGGTTTGACCACGGTATCCAGTCATTATTTAAATATTTTTTGGATCCCGTGTTCGTAGCCACGGGATGACATAATGAGTGTGAACGCCTAATATAAACCGGTAGCGGCATCTCACCGTATTTATTTAAGAACTCGAATACAGCAATATCATTAAGCTCAAATTTTACTTTAATCTCACCCATTGCAAGTTTTTCGGTAATAATTACCTTATGATTATCAAAATAAAATTCATCATTTACATGAAGCTTTCGAGCTGGTTTAGCAAAAGCCGACCAACTATCATCTGATAATTTTTGATTCAAATTTATTGTAATATTTTTCCCCAAATGTAACTTTGCTTTTATTACCTTACTATTATTAAAGACTAATAAGTCCCCTTCTTTTAAGTAATCTATTATGTTGTAGAATTTGGTTTTAATAGGCGGCGTAACAGCAATTAGTAAATCTGAGTTATCACGTTCACTAGATGGATATTGTGCGATCAGTTCGCTTGGTAAATCAAAGTCAAAATCAGATAGTTTCATTGTTTAATATTAGTAGCTAAAAAAGTGATTATAACAGCATATGACAATATTTAATATAATATTTTAGTTTATTGATTGCTTACTAATAAATAAACTATTTGTTGATAAAATGATTTTTTTTGTACGATACAAAATACTATCAATTGAATCATTAAGGGAAATACTTGATAACCGATGATATAATTAGAAATAAATTTCATGAGATATTAAGCAGTAAAGATATAGAAGAAAATATGGGATTTAATAAAATATATAAAATAAAAAGATATGAATTTTTTAGAGAAAGTTTTGTCAAAGAATTCAAAGCTTTGATTGAAGATCCAAATACAAATATTTCTAGTGTGTACAATATGGCATACTGCACTTTAGATAAAATAGCAAGATCTCCTGACACTGCTATAGTTAAAGCAATTTGTCAAGGTGATTATGATTTAGTTTATAGTATGTTAACCGCTTTAAATATTGATCCAAATACAGAAGTATATACATTGGAAGGTGAGGCTAAATCTTTTTTATATTTTGCGTGTCAATAATCAGAAAGGGATAGTAAGGCTTCTACTTGCAAAAGGTGCAAATATAATCCTTGACCACAACAGCGGTATGACCGTTTTTCACACTGCCCTAACAGCTCAATATTTTGATATGGCAGCATTTCTAATTGAAAATGGTGTGGATCCTAAATTACGTAACAGGTGACAATATGACTTATTTAGAAATATGTACGTCCTATATCTAAATATAGCCATGGTAACTAAATTGCTCGCTTATGGTGCTAATATGGAATTTATCCGTTGTGAAAAAACCGCATTTAAAAGTTTAGTAGACCTAACTAGAGAGCTTAATGATAGTAAGCAGAGTACAGATATGGTAAAAGTATTGTTACAATATGGTGCTAATCGGATATACTCGATCCTGACGGTCAAATGGTCCATGACAAGGAAGCAATTTATGAACCTCTGAAAGCTCTTTTAACGCTTGAATCCACATTGCGTAAGAATGATTACAAGAAAATTAAGGCTATTGACAAGAAAGATTTAGCTGCATTTGTTCAATGGAAAGCAGCAATATTACCGGTTGTAAAAGATGTTTCTAAGGATGAGTATATAAAAAGCCTATTAGAACTATATAATATTTTCAAATCAAATGAGTTTGGATTCGGATGATTCTATAAAACAACCATTAATAGAATTAGGAGGAAAGATAGCTAAATTGATACCGCCTTTAGAGTTTTTATGCATTTTAAAAATTGAAGATATTATTGATAGTAACGCTACAGATAAGATAGAATTACCTGAGAGTGCAATAAAAGCGATGACAGAGTGTGTGCGGACTACTTCAAGTTGAAGCAACAGGAGAAATAGTGGCTCATAATGATTTAGTTTAAAGGTTGAGGCTGGTTTTATGTCATTCCTGCGAAAGCAGGAATGACATAAAACATGGGTAATACCTCCTCACACTATTAATCCTTTAACTTGAGAGTTCCATAATTTTTGATATAGCTTACTATTTTTTAGTAATTCTGCATGGTTACCGTCATCGATTATACTTCCCTTTTCAAAAACTAAAATTCTATCCATATTGAGTAAAGTAGATAATCTGTGGGCAATGACTATCACGGTTTTATTTCGCATTAAATAATCCATTGACTCTTGAATCAGGCTTTCCGTCTCGCTATCTAAGCTACTTGTTGCTTCATCGAGAATTAAAATAGGAGCATTTTTTAAGATGGCTCTTGCTATGATAATTCTTTGACGCTGACCGCCTGATAAGTTATTACCCCGTTCACCGCACATAGTATCGTAACCGTCCGGTAGATTATCGATAACATCATGAATATGTGCAGCTTTTGCTGCTTCTATAACCTCCTCAAGAGTAGCTTCTTTTTTCCCATATCTGATATTGTCCAAAATGGTACGATGAAAAAGCACCGGTTCTTGAGGTATAAGGCTAATGGCTTTTCTTAAAGAATCTTGAGTTACGTTTTTAATATTTTGATTATCTATTAAAATCATTCCTTCTTCTATATCATGTAACCTAGTGAGTAAACTAATAAAAGTGGTTTTCCCTGAACCTGAAAATCCAACTAGTCCTACTTTTTGTTTACTTGGTATTAATACCGATTTATTATAAAATAGATTGTTATTATGATGATAATTAAATGTAACATTTCTAAATTCAATAACCCCTTCTTTGATATCTAATGGAGTAGCGTTTGCAATATCAGTTATAATATGCGGTGCCATTAAAGATAAGCCTTGATTAAATGCCCCGACCTGCTCGAACATATCACCGATTTCTTGTGTTAAATCCCAAATATCGTCTGCTACATTTATACATAATGTTAGTACTAATACGCAATCACCTATGCTTATAGATAATTCGCTACGAAGTTTAGATAAATAATAAATCATTATAAAAATCATTATTGAACAAGAAGTCCCAAGAGCATAACGCAATTTGAACATAAAGAATTGCATAGTCTGTTCATCGGCTACGGCATTTTCTACTCTTGTTTCGAGATGTTGACGTTCAAATTTATGGGCTGTAAACATTCTAACCGCATTAATGTTGCTAATTGCATCTACGATACTACCGGCAACAAAAGATTGGCTTCTAGCATAATTTAATGAGTATTTATTGATTTTATCGGAGAAAAGAACACTAAGTCCTAAAAAAACCGTAATCCATAAAATAAATATCGTAGCAAAAACGTAATGTACCGAATATAAAGCAATTAATGCAAATACAATAATAGCGAGTTTACGAAGAATTTTTTCACCGAATATTGAAATAATCATCTCAAACGATCTTGCAGTTTCGGTAATACGATTGCTAATATGTCCTGCTAGATTATCCTGAAAGAATTTATGGCTATGATATTGGGTATAATTATAAAGTTCATTTAGTATTTTCCCTTTTATGACGGGCATAGTCTTGAGATACAAATAATCATATGAACGATATGCTATATTAATACTCTCCCACCAAAGAGCATAAAATACTGCCCAGTAAATCATGGAAGATAAAAGATTATTAGCGTTCTTATCGCTGAAAGATTCTATTAAATCAATGATTTTCTGAAGTAATATACTATCAATCGCCGGAATCATACCGAGTAAAATACAAATTACAGTCAATAAAGTCATTTTAACTTTATCGAATTTTAAAAAATAAATACTTAAGCTAAATGTTGATTTAGATAAAGTAGGGTATTTTATCACGATAATGTACCTCGATTTTAAAATAATATATTAATTCGTGTTATTTTGGAGCATATTTTAATTTAATTATTTTAAAATATACCTAAAAATATTAAATCTGTGGAAAAATAATAAACAAGCCTTGCTTCTTACCTTAAATAATGCTACAAAATTCAGAAAATAACTTCAACATCATTAGAAATGCAAGAAAAAGAATTATCTAATAATTTTTTAGAAGAACAAGAAAAGTCTAAGGAAGACGATTCTCCGTTCTTTGATGTAAAATATATTTGTCAAGCAAGTTTATTAATTACGGATTCTATCCGAAAAGGGTATGATGTAACGCAATTGCCCAATGGTGATATTAATGTTACAGAAGTAAGAATAGTAAATGTTCATTATAATTGGAACTCCGAAAAAGGAAAATTTGTTAAAACTAATCAGATAGAATTTAATAATAGCAAAGGTGGATGATTAAATCAAATACTGTATACTCGTTTAATTTGAAAAATTGGCTACGTCGTCGTCCTATAAGTACTGTGTACTCACGTATTAAGTATACGTTATTACACTGGGAGTATATTGTTATTGTCACAAAGCTTATTATCTTAAAACAGCAGCTTAAATATGGAATTTGATCAAGGATTATTATCAAGGATTCAATTTGCTTTTACCATAAGTTTTCATATAATATTCCCTGCTTTTACTATAGGGCTTGCAAGCTTTTTAGCGGTAATTGAAGGGTTATGGTTGAAAACAAAAAAGCCGGTTTATCAAGAAATATACAAATTTTGGGTGAAGATTTTTGCCGTTACTTTCGGTATGGGAGTAGTTTCGGGTGTTGTAATGTCTTATCAATTCGGTACTAACTGGTCGAATTTTTCAGATAAGGTTGGAAATGTCCTTGGTCCGCTTCTCGGTTTTGAAGTATTTACTGCCTTTTTCCTCGAATCTTCTTTTTTAGGTATAATGTTATTTGGCTTTAATAAAGTCAGTAAAAAAGTACATTTTATTTCTACGTTAATAGTTGCCGTTGGTACTGTAATCTCAGCTTTTTGGATACTTGCAGCTAGTAGCTGGATGCATACGCCTGCTGGTTTTGAACTGCGAGGCGAAGGATTCTTTTATCCTTTAAATTGGCTAGAAATTATCTTTAACCCTTCTTTCCCATATCGCTTTTTCCATATGATTACGGCGGCTTATTTAACTACTTCTTTTGTTATCGGTGGTGTAGCTAGCTTTTATTTATTAAATAATCGTTATAAAGAGCATGCTAAAATTATGCTTTTTATGGCGGTGTTAATGGCGTTAATCGTTGCACCTATTCAAATAGTTATTGGTGATCTGCATGGTTTAAATACTCTTAAATATCAGCCGGTCAAGGTCTCGGCTATGGAAGGTATTTGGAATACAGAAAAAGGAGCAGCTTTTAATCTTATCGGCTTTCCTGACGGGGAAGAAGAAAAAACAAAATATGCTGTAGAAATACCTTATGCTAGTAGTTTAATATTAACGCATAGTTTAGATGGTGAAGTGAAAGGATTAAAAGAATGGACAAAAGAAGAGCGTCCGCCGGTTGCAGTAGTATTTTTTAGCTTTCGTATTATGGTAGGAATTGGTTGCTTAATGGTATTTATAGGTATTGTGGGGTTATATCTTTACTTGAAGGAAAGATTATATACTACGCATTGGTTTCAATATTGGTATATATTAATGTCACCTTCAGGTTTTATTGCAGTACTTGCCGGTTGGTTCGTAACCGAGGTAGGTAGACAACCTTATATAGTATATAATATTTTAAAAACCGTGGATACGGTATCACCGGTACTCGGCAAATATGTATTTATTTCTCTAATTGCTTTTATAGTAGTGTATGTGATCATTTTCGGAGCGGGTATATATTATATAATGCATTTGATAAAGAAAGGTATAGAAGTGATAGATAATAAAGAAATGTACGGAGAGAGTGGTTTGAATAACCCATTATTAGAAAAGTAATAAGCTTATGTTAAATTTTGCACCTTATATAGATTTACCGCTTGTTTGGGGTGGGCTTATAGCTACCGCTATTTGTTTATATGTTTTATTAGACGGTTTTGATTTAGGAGTAGGAATCTTATTTCCGTTTGCACCTACCGATGATTGCCGTCATAAAATGATCAATTCTATTGCTCCTTTTTGGGACGGTAACGAAACTTGGTTAGTACTTGGCGGCGGTGGTTTATTTGCGGCTTTCCCGTTGGCATATTCGCTATTAATGCCGGCTTTATATATTCCCATTATATTGATGTTACTCGGTCTAATATTTCGTGGTGTAGCTTTTGAATTCCGTTTTAAGGCTCATATAGGTCATCGTTATATTTGGGACTACGCTTTTCATTTCGGTTCTATGATTACTGTTTTTTGTCAAGGTTTAATGCTTGGTACGTTTGTCCAAGGAATAGAGATAGAAGGACGAGAATTTGCAGGAGGGAGCTTTGATTTTCTTACTCCCTTTTCCGTGATGACGGGGATAGCATTAATATTCGGTTATGCACTCTTGGGTGCTACTTGGCTTATTCTGAAAACAGAAAAGACAACACAAGATTGGGCTTATAAATCTGCTTTATATATTTTATTTTACGTTGCACTTTTTATGGGGCTTGTAAGCTTATGGGTTCCTTTCTTAAATAACCACATAAATCATCGTTGGTTTAGTGTACCTAATATTTACTATTTATCTATTGTACCTATTGTAACTGCTTTAATATTTATCAAGTTAATTAAAGCCGTTAAGCAGAAAAAAGAAGTAAAGCCGTTTATTTATACGATCTTGTTATTTTTATTAGGATATTTAGGGCTCGCGATAAGCATATGGCCATATATCGTTCCTTATAAAGTTACGCTTGAAACTGCTGCAGCAGCACCGGAGTCACAGTCTTTACTGTTGATAGGGGCTGGGATATTCCTACCTATCATACTTGGCTACACATTCTATTGTTATTATATATTCCGTGGCAAATCATCTCATCATCCGATATATTAAAAAATTTAAAAAAATAACCTCTTGTCTCAAAGGGTGGCAATGGTTTATTATCCTATGGCTTAGCGGATTATTATCCACATTACTTTTAACTTATGTAGTTAAGCTGGTGTTTAGGGTGATAGTAGGAATATAACCTTGACAAAACGTACTGCTTATAGTACGTTATTAATATTAAGTCTCACTAACTATAAGGAAAAAATAATGGAAATATATAATACAAGCGAAGCAAGAAGTAAGCTTTATAAACTTATAGATTATGTTTCTGATGTACACAAACCTGTTTATATTAAAGGTAAAAGAAATAATGTAGTTATAATTTCAGAAGAAGATTATCGTAATATGGAAGAAACTTTATATTTATTATCTATTCCAAATATGCATAAGTCTATAATTGAAGGACGAGCAGAGCCTATAGCAAAGTGTAGCGATAAATTAAATTGGTAATTTTTTATAAATGTATATAATTCGTTATACTATACAAGCACAAAAAGATGCTAAGAAAATAGTGCAAGCCGGTTTAAAGAATAAAGTAGAAGTTTTATTAAACATAGTTAGTACTGATCCTTGGAAAATTTACCCTCCATATGAAAAGCTCGTTGGTGACTTTAGCGGTTGCTATTCAAGAAGAATTAATATTCAACATAGGTTGGTTTATGAAGTTTATAAACAAGAAAAAGTTGTAAAAATTCTTAGAATGTATACGTATTATGAATAAGTCATTAACTGAAAAAATCTCAGCATTTATTATTACCAAAAATGAATCCACAAGGGTAGCACGAGCTATAAATAGCGTAAAAAATATTACTGATGAGGTGATAGTAGTCGATAGTGAAAGTACTGATGATACGGTAGCAATAGCTGAAAAATTAGGGGCAAAGGTAGTAATAAAACCGTGGCTTGGTTATGTAGGACAGAAATCTTTTGCCGAAAGCCTTTGCGTAAATGATTGGGTTCTTAATATTGATGCCGATGAGGAGTTGTCTAAAGAGTTACAAGACGAAATAGAGTATATTTTTGCCTCTCATAATCAAGATCGTTATTTAGCTTATCAAATAAAGCTGTTAATAATGCATCGTAATGACCAAAAGCCACGAATGTTTGCTCCATTTAATAAATGTACTCGGTTGTATAATAAAAAATTTGCAAGCTTTGCAAATACCGTAAATAGTACTACTCATGATTCGGTAATATTTAATAAAGATATTGATTTTGCAGGTAAAATTTATCTATTAAATGAAGCTGCTTATCATTATTCGGGTACTTCAATTGAGCAGTTGGTCACTAAAGCAAATTTTTATTCTAACGAGCAAGCAAAAGATTTAGTTAAGCAAGGAAAAAAGCTTTCAAATTTTCGTTTAACAACAGAAATGATATGGTGGTTTTTTAAAGCGTTTTTTATCAGACGCTATTTTGTATTTGGTTTTGACGGTTTTGTAGATTCAATAATTTTTGCTTTTGCAAGATTTCTAAGGCTTACGAAGTTAAGAGAGTCATCGCTTAAATCAAAAAACGTCATTGCGAGCGACTATAAGGAGCGTGGCAATTTCATGAAGTAATATAAAATTCCTAAGATTGCCACGTTGATGCTATGCATCTCCGCGCAATGACGATTTAGAAAATAAAAGATAAATTATGAAAGAAAATTTTAATGTTAGTAAATTAAAAAACGGTTTGACAATTTTAACATATAATATGTCTTATGTTAATTCGGTAGCAATAAATTTAATTGCTAAAGTTGGAGCACGTTATGAGAATGCAGAAGAGGATGGTATATCTCACTTTCTTGAGCATATGGCTTTTAAAGGTACAAAAACTAGAACGGCAAAACAGATAGCGGAAGCGTTTGACTCTATAGGCGGACATTTTAATGCCTATACCGGTCATGAGAATACGGTATATTATGCACGAGTCTTGTCTGAAAATTGTGATAAAGCACTTAATATACTTGCCGATATAATTCAAAATTCTATTTTTGCTGATGAGGAAATAGCTAAGGAATATCAGGTGATCATGCAGGAAATTGCTCATCATCAGGATAATCCAGATGACCTAGTATATGAGAAATTTTATAATAAAGTTTATAGAGAACAACCGTTGGGTAAGTCAATCTTAGGTACTGCTAAAACCCTTGCAACTTTTACGAAAGAACATTTTTTTAATTTTATAGATAAACATTATAATGCTGAAAATCTCTATTTATCAATTGCCGGTAATATTGATCATGATAAAATAGTAATTATAGCGGAACAGTTATTTTCTTCTTTGAAGCAAGGAGTAAAAAGTAGCTTTATTCCGGCAAAATATATAGGCGGAAAAGGCTTTATTAATAAGGAGTTAGAGCAAACTAGTTTAGTGCTAGGGTTTGAAGGTACATCATATATTAATTTAGAAAAGCTTTACCAAACCCATCTACTTTCTATAATATTCGGTGGCGGTATGTCATCGCGTTTATTTCAAAGTATTCGTGAGAAATTAGGTTTAGCATATGCAGTAGGTAGTTATAATAGTGCTTATTTTGATAGTGGAGTGTTTACAATTTATGCATCCACTGCACATGATAAATTAGAATTATTATATAGAGAGATTAAAAACGAAATAATAAAAATGACTGAACAAGTAAGCACAGAAGAGATTCTTAGAGCTAAAACACAACTACGTAGTAATTTACAAATGGCTCAAGAGAAAAATACCTATAAGTCAGAAGAAATAGGTAAAAATTATTCTGTTTTCGGTCAATATATTTCTCCTGCAGAGATTATGGAAATTATCATGAGCATAAAAGCTGATGATATTATTAATAAGGCAAATAAAATATTTAGTGGTACTACTACGTCGGCAATTATCGGTCCGAATGATCTTCAGGGATTTTAATGATATGCTTGTGTGGATACCAGAGTCGTCATTGCGAGCGGCCGTAGGCTGCGTAGCAATCTCATGAAATAATAACAAGCTCCTGAGATTGCTTCGTCAATTACTTCGTAATTTTCTCGCAATGACGAGGAAAATGAATTTTGAGACAAATAAATGAAAAAAAAATTATATGAAGGTTCAAGTAAAATTTTATATTCTGCCGAAGAAGATTTTTTACTTATAATGGCTTTTTCCGATAAGGCTATTTTAGAAACAGGTGAGATTGTTGATATATCAGGTAAAGGAGTACTTAATAATAATATTTCTTCCTTTCTAATGGATAAACTGGAAATGATCGGCATTGAAAATCATTTTATCGAAAAAATAAATATGAGGGAGCAATTAATTCACTATGTTGAGGTTTTCCCGATACAAGTAATAATATCATCAGTAGCGTGCAGTAGATTTGTAAAAGAATTCGGAATTGATGAAGGGTATGTATTTGATAAACCTATCATTGATTTTAAGGTCCGAAGTCGTGAATTTAAATATCCGATAGTTAATGAGTATCAAATATTAAATTTCGGCTGGTTAACT
This sequence comes from Rickettsia honei RB, assembly GCF_000263055.1. Taxonomy (NCBI): domain Bacteria; kingdom Pseudomonadati; phylum Pseudomonadota; class Alphaproteobacteria; order Rickettsiales; family Rickettsiaceae; genus Rickettsia; species Rickettsia honei. Next base: position 121,429 of record NZ_AJTT01000002.1, read on the forward strand.
AGGGATGAAATTAAAGCGGTAAAAGAGCAGGCTTTGCGTATATATGATTTTCTAAGCGGCTTATTTATCGGTGTCGGGATTCGGCTTGTTGAGTGTAAATTAGAATTTGGGCGTGTGTTTAACGGTGAAGAATCTATCATTATGTTAACTGATGAAATTAGTCCGGATAATTGTAGATTATGGCATATTAACAGTAATGAAAAATTGGGATTTGAATTGCTTGAAAAAGAACCAAATAAGGTTTTTGAATCATATCAGCTAATAGCTGATCGTTTAAAAGAAAAATAAATATATTTTTTAAGCGATATATGATATTTTGGACTGTTTAAGGTTTTATTACAAAGTTCAGTTTTTCGTCATTGCGAGGAAAATTACGAAGTAATTGACGAAGCAATCTCAGGATATTTGACGAGATTGCCACGCAGCCTACGGCTGTTCGCAATGACGATTAGGTGTCTACGCAGGAACAACATTTCTGATTTTTAATAATTTTTTACAGTAAAAAAGATGAAAATACGATTTATTATAATAAGCTTTATAGCTCTAATCCTAGTAGGGTGGGGATATGCTGCCTATAAATTTGAACATCAAAGTAAAGAAAATATTATCTCTATTCTTGATAAATATGAAGAATATATAACTTATGATGCAATAAAAGTTAATAAATATGGATTTAGTGTTACTTTAAATAAAGTAATGTTAAAACCTATAGATTTTTATTTTGATGAAATAGTTATTAGACATATACCGTTTTTGAATATTACAAAAATTGATTCTTACGGAAATAATGTAAAAATTACTACCGCTCAAGATGAAAAAAATATTTTTTACTCACCTGATCATCATACAACAATTTGGTTTAGAAAATCTTTGTTTAATAGAGAGCCTGATTATTGGAAATTAAGCTTGAGTGACAATAAATCAACTCTTTATAGTTCTCTAGATGCAGAAAAATTAGCAGAGAGTGATATTAGTAATTCTGTAATTACTCATACTAAGACATCGGATAACCTTAATTTGTTAATTTTGGATGGAAAAAATACTGTTTCTTTTATTTCTGAAAATTACAGAAGAAATTTATATGATAAAATTTTTGAATTTTTGAGAGATCAAATAGCTAATGACTCTGATACTGCTTTCTTTGAGTATGGTTTGACAAAGTTAGATATATTGAATTTACCTATTTCTTACAATTCCAAATTAAAACTAAAATATAGTGATGAGTTAGTAGCTCTTGGGAAATTATTAATTCAAAATTTTTCTCTAGATCAAAGGCAAGATGAGAATATGCATGCTGTTATTTTTCTGCAGATGTTAGGAGAATTAGTAAAAGGTAAGCCGTTTTTATTTGCTTGTGATATTGAAAGAAAAGGAAAAGTAGAAAGTAATTTATATAAATTAAATATAGCAAAAGATAAAATTTTTGATTTTGCTTTAAATATTAAATCTACTATAGAACCTTCTGAAACATACCAAAAAACGGCAGCTGAAGCTTTAGGAAGCTACTTTAGTAATGGTTTAAACAAAAGAGCTGAGTTAGATAAAATTTTTAAACTAACTAGTCCTATTACTCAAGAAGATGGGGAAAGAGTAATGGGTGTTTTTGCAAAAATAAATAATTCCGAATTTAATTTAAAAGGTGAGTTTGATCCTGAAGCAAAAAAATTATCCGGTAAAATTAATCTTGTAATGGATGATTTTAATTTTGCTATTGATATTGATATGCCTACTATAGATAATCCTCTGAATCTAGAAAGCGTAATAAAATTATCGGATCCGAGTGCGGTTATAAATAATTTTGTGCATTATACTAATAATGCTATTGTACCGGTGCTTAATAAAATAGAAGATTCTAAGGAATTTGCTTTAAATCTAGGAAAACAATCTTCAGTAATAAAGCAATACGGCTTTAGGGCAATAGAAGTTTTTAGTAAAAATTCTGAATTAAAAGACGGTGAATCTTTAGTAGTGGATGTAAAAAGTAAAGACGCCGGACTAACCTTTAACGATAAAGTTATTGATCAGATCCTTAGTGATGCAAGAGTATTAGAATTTATAAATGCCATGGCTATGATAGATCAAGAAAGCAAGTAGTCTAAGTGTCATTCCTGCTTTTGCAGGAATGAAATAAGAGCTACGAGATAAGGTCTACAAGTAAAAAATTTGAAGAAAAAATAAGTTATAAAAGAATGATTAATATTTCCTTTCCCGATGGGAGTATAAAACAATTTGCAAAAAACATTACCGCCTATGAAGTAGCAAATGCAATTTCAATGTCACTTGCTAAAGCAGCAATGGTTGCTGAAATAAACGGTGAGCTTCAAGACTTAAGTATCGTAATTGACAATGATTGCAAGCTTCGTATTTTAACTGCGAAAGATCCTGAATGTCTCGAGATAATAAGACACGATGCGGCACATTTAACAGCAGAAGCAGTAAAGGAACTATTCCCTGAAACTCAGGTAACGATTGGTCCTGCAATTGAAAACGGTTATTATTACGATTTTGCTCGTGATAAACCTTTTACCACTGATGATTTAGCCGTTATAGAAGCTAAAATGCAAGAACTTTCACAAAAGAACGAGCAAGTAACAAGAGAGCTATGGGATAGGGATAAAGCCGTAGAGTTTTTTAAATCGATAGGAGAGCATTATAAAGCCGAAATTATTGCTTCAATTCCGGCAGGTGAGCCAATTACTTTATACAGGCAAGGTAATTTTATTGATCTATGCCGAGGTCCGCATGCTCCTTCTACAGGGGTTGTTAAGCATTTTAAGTTGATGAAAGTTGCAGGAGCGTATTGGCGAGGTGATAGTCGTAATGAGATGTTGCAGCGTATATACGGCACTGCTTGGGCCACGAAGGAGCAGCTAGATAGTTACCTCTTGATGCTTGAAGAAGCCGAAAAGCGTGATCATAGAAAGCTTGGGCGTGAGCTTGATTTATTCCACTTCCAAGAAGAAGCTCAAGGAATGGTATTTTGGCATGATAAAGGCTGGAGTATATATAATACCATTGAGCAGTATATTAGGAAAAAGATTCGTAAAAACGGTTATACCGAAGTTAAGACTCCTGTTTTGGTCGATAAAAGCCTTTGGGAGGCTTCAGGACATTGGGAAAAGTTTCGTGATGATATGTTTGCGTTAGAAACAGACGACAAGACATTAGCTTTGAAGCCGATGAACTGCCCTTGCCACGTGCAGATTTTCAAACAAGGTATCAAGAGTTATCGTGATTTACCTCTTCGTATGTCGGAGTTTGGTTTGTGCCATCGTAATGAGGCATCCGGTGCATTGCACGGTTTAATGAGAGTGCGGAGTTTAGTGCAAGACGATGCACATATATTTTGTGCTGCGGAACAAATTACCGATGAAACGGTGAGTTTTTGTAAATTACTGACTGAAGTTTATAAGGATTTCGGCTTTACTGATATAAAGGTAAAATTCTCTGATCGTCCTGAAATCAGAGCAGGGAGCAATGAAGTTTGGGATAAGGCTGAGAATGCTTTAAAAGAAGCAGTAGAACAAGCAGGGTTTACTTATACACTAAACCCGGGCGAGGGGGCATTTTACGGTCCGAAGCTTGAGTTTGTATTAACCGATGCGATAGGGCGGCAATGGCAATGCGGTACGCTTCAGATGGATTTTGTTTTGCCGGAGCGGTTAGACGCTAGCTATGTTGCAGCAAGCGGAGAGAAAAAAAGACCCGTAATGCTACATAGAGCGATCCTTGGCTCACTTGAGCGTTTTATTGGTATATTGATCGAAGAATATGCAGGTAGGTTTCCGCTTTGGCTTGCACCAGTGCAGGTTGCTATTGCAACTATTACCAGCGATTTGAACGATTACGCTTTGGAAGTGCAGAAAGCTTTAATTGATAACGGGGTAAGAACGGATTTTAATATCTCACCTGATAAAATTAACTATAAGATTCGTGAGTTTTCTAATCAAAAAATACCGATGATTGCAGTAATCGGTAAACAAGAGCAAGAAAATAAACAAGTAGCGATTAGAAGGCTCGGAACTACTGACCAAGAAGTATTATCGGTTGAGCAGTTAATAGCTGTGGTTAAAGAAGAGAATGAGAAATATTTGTAGATTTTAAATCTAAAGGATGATATAAGATAATAATACGTATCATAGGGATATGATATCCTAATTAGGAAAAAATCCTAAGGAGATTATGTGAGAACTATTATTAATATAGCTGATGCTAGCTGATGCGCAAATTAAAATTCTAGATAAACTATCCAAGAAAAAAATATCAAGAGATAAAATTATTGGGCAAGCTTTAACTAGTTACATTGCTAGTAATGATCACAATAATAAGGCATTTGAAAACGCTTTTGGACTCTGGAAAGATAAAAATCTAGATAGTGTAGAATATCAGGCTAAATTATGTAATGAGTGGAACGGCTACCTTTGATACTAATATATTAATAGATTATCTACAATAATGTCATTCCCTTGATCGCATATGGGTGACAACTTAAGGATCGATGTCATTCTCGCGAAGGTGGGAATCCAGGGTAAAGCGAGATAAATCGAGCTTTCCAAAAAAATCTTTTAGACCAAGATTTTTTTTATAAATTTTACTTTTCAAATAAAGTTTTAAGGTACTGGATTCCCGCTTTTGCGGGAATGACATAAGAGTCATGCAACAAGGGCACGCAGGTATGATATGAAACGGGCCATGTAATAAGGCCGCTTTTATCTAAGAATAACATACATTTCTCAACTTAATCAAAACTTATCCTGTTTCTTTTTTATGGTCTGTTATAAAGCCGTATAAATATTGGTATTTTGTTATGATGCCTTGGGCCTATTGCAAGCGGCTTTCATCCTATTATATATAATTATGCCGTAAAGCTTTTGCTTGATTTATTTACCCAAAATGAAAAGATTATATTTGCTCAAAGTTATAAACCGATAATATGGTTTGTAGCAGCACAAGCTATACTTGATGGTGCTTGGCGTGCTCATAACTTTGCACAACTTAAAGCAATGCCTCATATCTTTACAAGGCATGATGAATAAAATATGTAATCACTGTTTTAATTTGCCGTATACTTATTTTCAAAATAACCTTTCCGGTTCTATCGTTGGAAGAGTACGGGGCATAGGTGATAATTATTATAAAATGTACCAAGCAATCGAGTATCAATTAAGCAAACCGTTATTAATTACCTTGCTTTCCGGTATTGCACTGGGTCTTACTAATATTAAAGTATTTGTTGTCATTAGTACCTTTATGGCTATTGACTTACCGCTTGCTTTACAGTTTTTTACTAAACTTGCTACAATGGAATAAGATAAGCAAGACTCTTGGTAGCTGATTGTATTATAAACATCTTTACTATTTTTTCGTTTGCAGCAAAGCAGCGAGAATTAAATAAAGTAAATGATTATTACCATAATGTACATAACCCTCTAACAAAAATATTACAAATATGATTTAATTATTTGTATAATACTCAGTTTAGTATATTGGGTATAGGTGTATTTGTGTATGTAATTCATTTAACGTAATCTTGGTGAAATTAGTATCGGCGATATTGCTTTTATTATGTCCCTTACTTTTTTAGTTACTGAAAATTCGTGGCATGCCACTATGGAACTTAAAGACTTTTTAGAAGATATAGCAGCGTTTCGCTCCACCTTTACAATCATGCAAATCCCACAAGATACTGTAGATAAAAAATGCTGCTGAATTAAAAATCTTCAAAGGGGAGATTATATTTAAGGATATATCGTTTGCTTATAAAGAGGGGAGTAGTGTATTCCAGTCTCTTAATTTGTATATTAAAGCCGGTGAGAAAGTGGGTATTGTCGGGAATTCATTAGGTAGTGGTAAATCCACTTTAATTGCATTATTATTGAAAAATTTTAAGCCGGAATTTGCGATATTATAATCGATAACCAAAGCCTTTACAATACTTCCTTTGACAGCCTGTGGGAGCAGATATCATTAATTCCTCAAGATATTATGCTTTTTCATCGCTCAGTAGGTAAGAATATCGGATATGCAAAAGAGAATGCTTTGCCTTGGGAAATAGAAAATGCCGCCAAAGCTGCAAATATCCATGAATTTATCGAAAGTTTACCGGAAAAATATAACACCATTGTCGGTGAGAGAGGAGTAAAGCTAAGTGGTGGACAGAGGCAACGTATAGCAATTGTCCGTGCTATTCTTAAAAACGCTCCGATTTTGGTTTTAGATGAAGCAACTTCAAGCCTTGATAGCCATACAGAGCAAGAAGTACAAAAATCTATTAATACCATGCTTGATATTGAGAATGTCACAATAATTGCTATAGCCTACAGATTATCTACTATCAAGCATATGGATAGAATTATTGTTATGGATAAAGGCAAGATCGTAGAAGACGGCACTTTTAAGGAACTCTGGGAGCATCAAGTTAACGGATTTGTTTAAACCGGCGTTATATTAAGAATATGTAAGGTATCTCTAGGCAACAAAAAGCTAAATGTTAACCTAATAAAAGGCATTTATTACATTTATAATCAAATATTTCATGAAATGTTGTTTTGAATTGCCAATCTTTTTTACAAGATGGACAATTTGAATAATTAGAACGTGCATAGGAGTTTCCTGATACCGGTGCTGCTATAGGATAAAAAACTTTCTTTTTTAAACATTTTTGTATTCGCTTACTCATTTTTCTTCCTTTTATAGAAATATCACTATCTAATTCTGCTAATTGTTTTTCCATTAAAGGTTCTAATGTTTATAGCTTGAAAGTCATAAGCTGTAAGCCGCCGCATAATCATTTTGCCAAGAAGTAATTGTTCCTCCGAGATATCGGTCTTTATCATTTATTATATATAAAGGTAGATATCTCCCCTCATCTGTACGTAATATAAGCTGCTCTTCATAAGCTTTTGACCATGAAATAGGATATAAATAGAGAAATTTTGCATTTTCAATATTTTTTTCGATATCAATAGGTGTTTCACTAACATAGTCTGCTGTTATTTTATAACTAATTATTACGCCCAATTGCTCTAATTCATCTTTATCTTTCAATGCATGATAGCTTCAATGTGAAGCATGCAAAGCATCTTTATTAGGAATTACTGAAAATTCTCCATTATTTAATATATTACTGTTTTGGTATAAAGAACCGATAAAACTACAAAGTAAATGCCAATAATAAGAATTGCTTACTTTTATTAAACGATATAGTAACAAGATATATATTAGACATAGTTTAAATAAAATTTACCTATTTAGCTAAGAATGCTGCCTTTTATAATCTAACTTAATTGGAGTTTATTCCTAAAAAAAATTACTATTTAGGAATAAACTCCTAAAATTAGTATATAAGTAAAGGATAAAAAACATCATTGATTTTAAACATGCTTTAAAGAAAAGTATAAAATACTACTTTTCAAAGAAAAGAGTTATACCCCTAAGGCTTTTTTTCCTTTAGATTGTTCTTGTTCAACTGTTTGAGTATGAGACTTAACTTGAGGAATTGCAAGATCGACTACATGTTCATATCTAACGCCATTTTCAAATAAAACTTGACCGCATTTATTCACTTGAATAACATCTTCTTTAGAGAATTTATTTAAAATAACTTCCGTGATGTTATAAAGGAATTTCCAAGATAGTTCTATTCTTTCTTGTAATGTCAGCTTTTTATTTTCTGGTTTTTGACTATTAAGGGCCACATTTGGCGAATCATCAATATTACCTCCTTCAGCAGGTAATATATTTTTTTTACGTGCTGCTATTTTCTTATACATTAAAAATATTAATAATAATGCTAATAAGCAACCTATGGCAATTAAAATATGAGTATTAGAATTAGACACTATTTTGCTCTTCCTTGTTGTTGAGTTAAGTTGTGTGTTGTAGAAAGTATAGTAACCACTGCTTTACCTATATTAACTAAGTTAGCTATATCAGGAGTGAGCTTTGCAATTGCTAAGACCGGAGGTGGTAATAAGTTAGTTTTTATTGTGAGACTTATAACATTTCCGAGTTCTTGACTTCCTGGTATTACTCCTACTATTTTTTTATGTCGCTTGCAATTTTCGTAGCTTTTTCTGCTGCTTTACATAAGGATTCTATCTTTTCGCTATAAGAAGCTTCCGGATGTAATACTTTTAATAATTCTGTTTTAGCTTCATTTAGATTACCAGAAATAGTATTCTTTACAGAGTTTAATTTGTCAATATTTGTATCTTGTGGAATTGCACTTTCAATATTACTTTTTAGTTCTGTTATTTTTTCTTCTACTTCATCTTTGCTTTTTGGTATAGCTTTAGTAGCTTTTACAATATTCTCTAGTGAAGCTTGGTTATTAGGGTTTTTATTTGCTATTTCAATAATTTTTCGAGTCGGTTCTTTTGATATTTCTGAAATTGTAGCAACTTTTTTGGCTTTTTCATAGATGTTTTCAAGCTTCTCATGAGATTTAGCTTCTTCCCTTATTTCTTTTATATCTTATGCAATTTTGTTATTTTTGGCAATAATTTTTTCAGAGTCAATAAGATTATTTACTTTTTCAAGTATTCCTCTTGTTTGTAAAATATTCCAAGCATCGGTATTTGAGTCGACCCCCGACTAATATATTGTCTAATGATTCTATAATTTTTTTAGCAGCTCCAGGATAGAGTTTATCTCATTCTTGCTAAAATAAAATGTGTTCTAAAACATTTAAACATTTTTCTACAATAATCCTGTCAAATAAAAAGAGATATCTTTTGTTTTTTAACTGTTCTTGATATGCTTTCTCAAGCGTTTCAGATAAAGTAGTTATAGATTCTTGGATTGTCCTATTAAAAAGTTTTTCTATTTTCGCTACATCGATATTTTCAGTGTGAGATAATTCATTAAAGAATTTTGTAAAATATAAAATAAATGATCTTCTAAATCTTTTACATTCATTTTCAAAGATTTGGTAAAACCTTTTAATTTTATTAAAAGTCTTTGTTATTCTTTATTTAATCCGCTGAAACTAGAAAAATCAATTATAGACATAAAATTTTATTTTGTTATCAAATATTAATTAATCTTAAAGCTTTATAACCGTAAAATAAAATGTAAAATAGTTATCATTGCCCTTGAGATTAATTTTTGTTATATTACGTGCTAACATTGCTACAATAGATTTATATTGTTTTATTAGGATATAGGTATATTCTTGAAAGATTAAGCTAATCTAACTAACATATTATCAATTATTCAAGAAATTTATGCGTAAATTAATTACATTTATTGTTACATTATTACTAACTAGTTCGGTTGCAGCAGTTGATTTGCAGGGAGCTTTAACTGAAGGATATAAGAATAATGAGGAGCTGAAAGCTGCTAGAATTAAGTTTTTAGACTCGATTGAGCAGTTTCCGCGAGCTTTTTCGGGGTTTATGCCTAGTGCTGGATTACAGATTAATAGACAACATAATAAGACTAAATATAATAAAAAATATGCTGATAGGCTTGGTCTTACTCCAAGGGAAACAGATAGTGATCAAGGTGCATTAACAATTCAACAGTCTCTATTTAATGGTGGTTCTAGCGTTGCGGCTCTTAAAGCTGCTCAAGCAGGATTTAGAGCTGCACGGGGTGCATATTATGCCGGTGAACAAAAAATATTATTAAATTTAATAACTGCGTATCTTGATTGTTTTGAGAGCAAAGCGAAATATGATATTTCCGAAAGTAGAGTTCGCACTAACATACAACAAGTTAACACCGTTGAGGAAAAATTAAGACTTGGAGAAGCAACGGAAGTAGATATAGCAACCGCAAGAGCGGGGCTTGCAGCAGCAGAAACGAATAAACTAGCTGCTTATGCCGATTTTCAAGGAAAAAAAGCAAATTTTATTAGAGTATTTGGAATAGAGCCGACTAATATAACTATGCCTGAGTTACCTAAAATGTTACCTGCTTCATTAGATGAGTTAACTGGAAGAGCTGCTAAACTCAATCCTGATATTGATTCGGCAAGGCATAATGTAACTGCGGCTAAAGCTTTAGAAATGGCAGAAAAAGGGAAATTATTACCGCAAGTAAGTGTGCAACTGCAATCCGGTAGAACATACTACAATCCACAAGGTGATATAAATGCTAGAAATGTAAATGCTATAAATAATAGAAGCTATACTACTACTCTTTCGGTAAATATCCCTATTTATCCTGAGGGAGGAGCTCAATATTCAAGAATCAGATCGGCTAAAAATCAAACCAGAAATAGTGCAGTTCAGCTTGATAATGTGATAAAGCAGACCCAAGCAGGGGTTGTAAGCGTGTGGGAGGGATTTGAAGCAGCAAAATCTCGTATTGTTGCCGCTAATCAAGGAGTGGATGCTGCTCAAATATCATATGACGGTACTGTGCAAGAGGAAATAGTCGGATCTAAAACAATATTAGATGTTTTAACTGCCGAAGAAAAATTATACGAAGCAAAAATCACTCGTGTGGATGCGTATAAATCTTCAGTACTTGCGGCATATCAAATGAAATTGTTAACCGGCGAGCTAACGGCTCAAAGTTTAAAACTTAAAGTAAAATATTTTAGTCCTGAAGAAGAGTTTAAGACTATTAAAAAGAAAATGTTTATAGGTTTCTAACGTGAGTAAGGACAATAAAAAGAACCAAGATATGTCGATAGAAGACATATTAAAATCGATTAAAGGAGTAATAAACGAGCGTAAAAATCCTATTCATGAAAATGATAGCGCAGATGAAGATGTATTAGAGCTAACGGAAATAGTAAATCAAGATGAAGAAGAAAAGTTAATATCAACTAAATCTGCTGAAGAGGTAGGTGATATTTTTAAAAATTTTACCGATACTATTAAAGATAAAAAGCTGGATAATAATATCTCATCTAAAAATGCACTTGAAGAATTAGTCGTTGAGATGTTAAAACCAGAACTTAAAGCTTGGCTTGATAAAAATCTACCTGTACTTGTTAAAGAGTTAGTAGAGATTGAGATAAAGAAATTGGTGCAGAATAGTAAGAGGTAGGGGAGTGAATGTCATTGCTAGCTAAAAGCGGGGGAGGTGTATGGCTTGTTTATGTCATTCCCGCGGAAGCGGGAATCCAGTAATTAAAAGGTATATACACAGTAAGTTTTAATATTAAAAGCTCGCTTTACCCTGGATTCCTGCTTTCGCAGGAATGACATCGAACAACCTCCTGCTATCAAATAAATTATTTAATAAGGAATTATATGTTAAATAAATTATGTAAGATATTATTTTTTATAAATCTATTATTAGTGATAGTTCAAAGTTATGCTTCACCTCCGCCTTTACCACCATCATTACCGGCTGCCGAAGTAGATACTAAAGATAAGGATGTTCGCTCTAGTGCCGATATTTCTTTTTTTGATAAATTTAAGCAATTTTTTAGTAAACCAAAAAAGAAAGATATACCCCCTAAACAAGCAAATGAACAAACTAAAGCAGCCCATCAAGAAGAACCAAAGCTAGCTTCCCAAGAGCCTAATGACAATGAACAAGCTGAGCCGTTTATAGATGTCGGTAATACAGCATTGCCTAGTGCTACTCATGAAAGTAGTGTAAATTTAGCTTCTCATGACATTCAGGAATCTAATGAAGCCGAGGCATCTGAACCTTTTATAGATATTGGTAGTGCAACGTTACCTAGTGTTACAAGTAATGAAATGCATGAAGCACAAGTTGCTTCTAATGAGCATAATGATACAAATTTAGCTTCTAATATTATAATTCCTAACGTACCGAGACCGATAGTATCTATGCCTCCGGCTCAAGCAGGAAGTTATGTAGTGCCTCCGCAGCGACCGGTGCAAATATATAAACCAACCAATTTGCCGCTTGTGCATAAGCCTATTCCGCTTAATCCCCCTCCTGATGCTAATAAAGAGGAAGAAAGCGTAGCACCGATAGCACCGCCCTCTATAACTAATATACCTGCTGTTTCTCCGCCTGTGGTTAGCCCGTCGGTAACCCAAGATACTACATCAAGTACTATGCCGACAACAGTAGCTCTGGCAGTACCTAGTAATGTACCTGCACCTTCGGTAATGCCTACAAATCAACCTTCTACACAGCCTATAACACCAACTAGCCCAAATACACCCGTTACTACTCCGTCTAAAGTAATTCCTACAACCGATTCTTCAGCAGAACTCAATAACTCGCAAGAGACATTTGTAGCTGTTTCAGATGTCCCAAAAAAACAAGATTGGAATACGCCGCTTATACCCGTTGTTGTAGTGAAGCTGAATCAACTTCAGCCTTTACAAATTAATAATAATCAAACTACAAATAATCAAGAGAAATCACCTCCGGTAAGCTCTCCAAATGTCACGATTCAAAAACAAGATAATAACGTAAATAATGAAACATCGGAGTTGGTAACAAAATTTGTTAAAGATGAAACACAAATGTTACTTTTACCTGATGATGATATAGTTCTTGGTAAACTAACAGAGCAGGCGACTTTAGAGCAGATGGATATGTATGCATATATAGAGCTGTTCCAAAAGAAAGCAGAATGGATAGCAAGTGCCGAAAGAAGAAAAGTTGTAGAGAGTTTTATTAAATATGATAATGATATAAATAAAAAGAAAGATATTTATGCCAATCTATCTTATTGTAGTGCAGTAGAAAATGCTTTTAGAGCAGTGGATAGAAACAATCTTTTTGGGTTGCGTGCGTTACTTGACGTTTATCCTATATTGCAAGAAAAAGGTAGAGGCGGTGAGACATTACTAACTGCTGCTATTTATAACGATAATTACTATTTAGCAAAATTTTTGGTCATACGAGGTATTAAAATTTCTACTCTAAATGATGAGTGCCAATATCCATTAGATATTGCATTAGCTCAAGGAAACGCTAACATAGCTTGTATGTTAATCAAAGCTAAGGGATATTGATAAGATTATTTTTATCGTCATTGCAAGCGACTGTAAGGAGCGTGGCAATCTCATAAAATAGTATAAAATCCTGAGATTGCTTCGTCAAAACTTACAGTTTTGCCTCGCAATTACGTAGAATTTTCAAACAATTTCTTTAAAGCTTAATTGCTTTTCTATGTTAAATAGTTTAATTTAGGAGAGAAAATAATTAATTAAATCTCTAATATATGAGCGATTTATTCAGCTTTAACAAAGAAAAGAAAAATAAGCTAGTCGATAATAACTATAGTGCAAAAGATATTGAAGTATTAGAGGGGCTTGAGCCTGTTCGTAAAAGACCGGGGATGTATATCGGGGGTACTGATTCAAATGCTATGCATCATTTAGTATCTGAGGTGCTGGATAATGCTATGGATGAAGCAGTCGCCGGCTTTGCAAGTATCATCACGATAAAAATGCATCATGATCATAGTATTACTATATTTGATAACGGTCGCGGTATCCCTATTGATAATCATCCTAAATTTCCTGACAAATCAGCTTTAGAAGTAATTTTAACTACTCTTCATTCAGGAGGTAAATTCTCAAATAATGTTTATCATACTGCAGGCGGATTGCATGGTGTTGGAATATCGGTAGTAAATGCTTTATCTAAACATTTAGAAATAAAGGTTTATAAACAAGGTAAATTATATAGCCAAAGTTATTCTAAAGGAGAAAAATTAACTGATTTAATATGTGAAGAAGCATCTAAAAGGCTAAGAGGTACATCAATAAATTTCACTCCCGATCCGGAAATTTTTAGTGAAAAATTACATTTTAATCCTAAAAAGATTTATGAGCTTGCAAGGTCAAAAGCTTATTTATATCGCGGTGTTACTATAGAATGGGCATGCGAAGTAGAAGTACAGTCAGATATACCTAAAAAGGCATTAATAAGTTTCCCGAACGGTTTAAAAGATTATTTAAGTTCAAAAATAACTTTAGATAATTTAGTTATTCCGGGAATTTTTGCAGGTAATATAGAGTCTACGCCGGACAGGATAAAACTTGAATGGGCGATTTGTTGGCAAAATAACGATAGCTCGGCATTTGTTCAATCATATTGTAATACTGTTCCGACTCCTCAAGGAGGAACACATGAGCAAGGACTTAAGTCGGCTATTTTACGTGGGCTTAAAGCATATGGTGAAATGATAGGGAATAAAAAAGCTGCTAATCTAACTATTGAGGATATTTTAGAAACCGCAAGTGTCGTACTTTCTATTTTTATAGCTGAGCCGTCTTTTCAAGGACAAACTAAGGAAAAATTAGTATCAAACGGTGTAAGTAAACCGGTCGAGAATATAATAAAAGATCATTTTGACCATTTTCTTAGTAGCGATAAAGCTTTAGCTACTAATTTACTTGAGCATGTAATTAGCATTGCTGAGTTTAGAATCAGTAAGAAAAACGAAAAAAATATTGCCCGTAAAAATGCCACTCAAAAATTACGTTTACCCGGTAAACTTGCCGATTGCACACGCACTTCACCTGAAGGGACGGAATTATTTATTGTAGAAGGTGATTCGGCAGGAGGCTCTGCAAAACAAGCACGTAATAGAGAAACGCAAGCAGTATTACCGCTATGGGGTAAAGTTCTAAATGTTGCGAGTTCTACGCTTGAGAAAATCGTTAATAATCAAGCAATACAAGATTTAGAAATAGCTCTTGCCTGCGGTAGTTTAAAGAATTATAAAAAAGAAAATCTGCGTTACGAAAAAATAATTATTATGACTGATGCAGATGTTGACGGTGCTCATATAGCTTCGCTATTAATGACTTTCTTTTTTTTACGAATGCCGAAATTGGTAGAAGAGGGGCATTTATATCTAGCTAAGCCTCCGCTTTATCGTTTAACGCAGTCTAATAAAACTTATTATGCAGGCGATGAAGAGGAAAAAGCTAAGTTAACGGATAAATTATTAAAAGCTAGTAAAGCTAAAATTGAAGTAGGTAGGTTTAAAGGTCTCGGTGAAATGATGCCTGTACAATTAAAGGAAACTACTATGCATCCGGAAAAAAGATCGCTTTTAAAGGTAACTTTAGAAGATTTTCAAAATGTTGATAAAATAGTAGATGATTTAATGGGTAAAAAGCCGGAAAAAAGATTTCAATTTATTTATGAACAGGCTTTAGTTAAAATGGATAAAATTATTAGTGAGCTGGATATTTAATCGTTATTGCGAGCAGTCGTAGACTGTGCGGCAATCTCGTCAAATATCCTGAGATTGCTTCGTCAAATTACTTCGTAATTTTCCTCGCAATGACGCTTTGCTTAAAAAACACACATATTTGGAGTATTATGTTATTACGTTTAATTATAACACTATTTTTTATTATAAATTCTATTTGTGCATTTGCAGAAGGAGAAAAAGAAACTGAAAATAAAATATCAAATCAGGAAGCTTATAAGCAATTTCAAGACGTATTTGAACGTATCGAAAAGGCTTATGTACAGGTACCCGATAGGCAAAAAATGATAGATGAAGCAATTAACGGTATGTTAAACTCACTTGATCCCCATTCAAGCTATTATACCGATGAGGATTTAGAAGATATTTTTACTTTTACAAAAGGTGAATTCGGCGGAATCGGTGTTGAAATAATGTATGATAGCGGAGCAATTAAGATAATATCGCCTGTTGACGATTTGCCGGCTTTCAAAGCAGGGCTTAAAGGTGGGGATTATATAGTAGGCGTGAATGACGAGTTAGTCTCTACGCTTGGTCCTAATAAAGCTATAAAAGAGATGCGTGGTACGCCTGGTACTAAGGTTAAATTGTTGATAATTAAGGAAGAAGAGGCAAAACCGCAAGAGCTAGAGCTTACTCGCGAAATAGTAAAAATCAAGCCGATAAAAGCACATTTAGAAAAAAATAATATTGCATATATACGTATAACTACTTTTAATGAGTCAACAATTTCTGAGCTGAAGGCAGCAGTAAAGAAGTTAAAAACTGAGAGTAAAGATGACCTTAAAGGTATAATTCTAGATTTACGTAATAATGCCGGAGGTATACTCGATCAAGCTATTGCTGTTAGTGATTATTTTATTGATTCCGGTGTAATTGTAACAACAAAAGGTAGAACTACATCAAGTAATAGCGAAATTAAAGCAAATGAGTTTTCGTTAAAAGCTCCCAAAGTACCTATGATAGTTTTAATAAACGGTAATTCTGCCTCTGCCTCGGAAATAGTTGCCGGAGCTTTGCAAGATCATAAAAGAGCAATAATACTTGGCACTAAGTCTTTCGGTAAAGGATCAGTTCAGGCTTTAACGCAAATCAATTCTAGGGCTGCCGTAAAACTGACTATATCTAAATATTACACCCCAAGCGGTCGTTCTATTCAAGCAGAAGGAATAGAGCCTGATATTTTAATTGAGCCGGCGAAAGTTGAGTATCCAGAAGTGAAAAAAATAGATAAGCGTTTTTCTGAGAGTTCTTTAAAAAATTATTTGAAGAATGATAATGAAAAAAACAAAGATAATTCATCTAAAAACAAAGATAGCCAAAAAGAAACAAAAGCCAAAAATAATAAACAAGAAGAGAATGAATTATCGGAATTATACAAAAAAGATTATCAATTTGCTCGTGCTTATGATGTAATTACAGGGTTGATTATTAATAAAAAGCTGGAAACAAAAGAGAGAGTTCAACAAGAAGATAAGTAGAGAGGATAATATCATTCTCGGTTTTGCTGCATAGATAGATTCTTCGTCATAAGCTACGGAAAAACTGTAAGTTTTGTACGTACGCGATCTCAGGAACCCTGGTTTATGAGATTGCCACGCTCCTTTTAGTCACTCGCAATGACGATTTGGTATGCGAGCAAGCCTTCCGCAGGGATGACATCAGTTGAGTTAAAAATAACTACTAGGTCTTATAATGAACCATAATAAGTATATAGTAAGATTGTCATTCATTATATTGTTTCTTAATATTGTCATAAATATGATGTTTTATCGTTATTTTATGATAAAAGAAATGATAGTAAAACAAGTGGCTTTGGAACATACTAAAATTGTAGAACTTTACACTGATAATATTTGGAATGCTCATCAGAACGTAATCAGTAAATTACACAAATTCGATTATTTAAAACTATTACAAGATCAAGATTTTATTAATTTTGCAAAGATTACCGCTCAATGGTTCACCAATCTTAATATTAATATTTCTCTCTACGATCTCAAAGGTAATAAATTCATCACTAGTAATATGTTACATATGTATAGTGTAGACAATTATAAAGATGATAGTTTGGTTGAGATAGTTACCGCAAAAATCGATAAATTTTTTTTAAAATCCTTTACTTCAAAAGCTCCGCTTCGAGATGCTTTTGAAGGTATTACAAGTCATATATTATTACCAAGGGTAGTAATAGAAAATGAAAGTGATTTAACAGTGGAAGAGGCTTCTTTTGTTACTAGCTATATTCCTGTTATAACTAATAATTTAGATTTTCCTGTAGATGCAGTATTTGAGATTAACACTAATATTACCAGCCAGTGGCAAAATATGACCTCTCTTGAGCAAAAGGTTTTTATAACTTTTATCATTATTTTTATAATATTCTGCACTATAATTATTAGTAATACTAACTATGCTAGACAAATCATTGAGGAGCAGCTTGAAACAAATAGAAATTTAAAAGCTCAAATAGTAAAAGTAGAAAAAACCAGCTCTTCAAATACAAAGTTTTTTGCTAATATTAGTCATGAATTGCGTACACCGCTTAATGCTATAATAGGCTTTTCGGAAATTCTTATGTCGGAAAGAGATGCAGAAAAAAGTAAAAATTATATTAAAGATATAAATGATGCCGGTAAGCATTTGCTTAGTATGATTAATGATATTTTAGATCTTTCTAAAGCTTCTGCCGATAAATTAAAAGTAGATAGTATAGATCTTGATTTAAATAAATTAATTCGTTCTTCGCTTATACTTGTTAAGCCTCGTGCCGATCAAGCCAAAGTGGCTTTAATTAGTAGATTACCGAAAGAGCATGTGGTTATAAAGGCTGATCCAAAAAGGCTAAAACAAGTATTCTTAAATCTTTTATCAAATGCCGTGAAATTTACAAATTTCGGAGGAAGTGTTACTATTGCACTTGAAAAAGATGAGTTAGCAAAATTAGTATATATAAAAGTTATAGATACCGGTATCGGTATTGAGGACAAAAATATCCCAAAAACTTTATCGGCGTTCGGTCAAATTGATAGTGAGCTTAGTAGAAAATATGAAGGTACCGGTCTTGGGTTGCCGCTTACTAAAAAGTTGGTTGAACTTATGAACGGTAAATTTGATTTGCACAGTAAGATAAATGAAGGTACCACCATAACAATAACGTTTACATATGACGGTAGTATTGAAATATAAAAAATTGTGTGGAATATTAAAAAAATTTCGGTATTATAAAAAAATTATAAATTTTTAAAAAATATATGAAACTGATTGTCTTATTATTTACTTTTTTATTTTCTATGTTTTCTTTCGGAGAAAGCGAAACTATTAAAGGAAAGCCTTTAAAATATGCAGCAAATAATGATTTTGAAAATAGACTAGATGAACAGGAACAAGAAATCAGAAGGCTCATCGGTAAAGTTGAGGTTTTACAGCATAAAATTGATATGCTAACGCAGAACTCAAATATTTCAAATCAAGAAGAAAATACTGAAGTTTTAGAAGCCGGTGATTCAAAAAAACAAGATGTTTTTGATATAGCTTTGCTTAAAGATATGCCGGATAATGCGCCTAAAAAACCTATTGCGGTTAATAAGGATATAGCTCCTGATAAGCAAGCCTACGATTTGGCTCTTGCTGCTTATAAAGATAATAAACTTACTGAAGCAAAAGATAAGTTTAAAAATTTTATCCAAAAATATCCTAACAGTTTGCTAATTAGTAATGCTTATTTCTGGTATGGGGAATGCTTTTTTAAACAAAAAGACTATAACGGGGCAGCGGTTAACTATTTAAAAGGCTATAAAGAGTTACCGAAAGGGGCAAAATCTTCCGATGGGTTATTGAAGTTAGCACTTTCCTTAGGCGAACTAAAAAAAACTCAGGAAGCATGTAATATGCTTGCTAAGTTTGATAAGGAATTTCCAACTAATAGAACTGCCGCATCCAAGAAAATGGCAGAAGATGCTAAGATTAAATTTGGCTGTAAAAATAAATAAAAATAATAAAATATGACTGATATTTTGGATGAAGTACTGAGTGATCAAAATGAAGAAAAAAGGTTAATTTTTTTCAAAAAGCTTTTACCTATAATAATAATCATTTCTATAATAGCTATTACTATAATGGTTGTTATTAATAATAATAAAGATAAAAGAATTAAAAATAACCAAAAAAACGGAGATATTCTTGTTAAGACTGTTGGTTTGGAAACAACAAAAGATAATGAAGAATTAGCTTTTAATACTTTAGAGAATTTAGTTACTACTAGTAATACTAAAATCAAAGAAATAGCTGCATTAGAACAAGTAGCCATAAAGATTTCAAAAAAAAAATATTCAGAAGCGAAAGACCTGCTTAATAAAATTATTGAAAATAAAGAATATTCCGAAATTTCTACTTCTTATGCACGTATTTCATGGTGTAGTCTTGTTATTGATGATCACAATCTAGATATTCAAGATAAAGAGAAATTGACCAAATATTTAAACTATTTTGATGACGAGAAAAAACCTTTTTGGGCTACAGCAACTATTATAAAAGCTATGTGGGATATTAAGAATAATATGAAACCGCAAGCAGAAAAAAATCTAAAAAATTTATTAATTTCAAATAATGTATCTGATCTAATAAAAGATCAGGCTAAAGCATTGCTTGTAAATTTAAATAAATAATAATTCGTACTTAAGGAAAAATATGACAAAAAAAATAGCACTTCTGTTATTACCGTTTATTTTAATTTCATGTAACGGGCTTGGACCAAAAAGGGTAAAAAATATTGTTGAGTTGACTCCTAAATTAGCAATTCAGACTCATGAGCCTATATATTTAGATTCTAATGCAAATATATATGCATTTAATGCAAATATGCTTAAGAATAAACAGTATAGTTTCGCTAGAAGTAAAACGATTACCGAGCCGGTTTTTATAGGCGATATGATTTATGCATTGGATATTAGATCGAATATTTCTGCATTTTCTATAGAGAAAAATAAGATTATTTGGTCTTATAATTTAAGTAGACATAAAAAAGATAATTATATAGGCGGCGGAATTTTACACCATAACGGAAAATTATACGTAACATACGGTTCAAGGTTGTTAGTAGTGCTAGATGCAAAATCAGGTTATGAAATAATTAGAAAAGAACTTCCGGATATTATTAGAATTAAGCCTATTGTGCTCAATGATAATACTGTCTTAGTGCAAACTATCAGTAATCAAACTATTGCTTTAAATGCAGAAACTTTAAAAACCGTATGGGAACATGAAAGCCTAGCGGAAGTTTTGTCGGCTAGTTATTTTATGACGCCGATAGTACAGTATGACAATGTAATAGTAACTTATAATTCCGGGCAAATACTTGCCTTAAATATAACAAACGGTGAAGTAAAATGGAATTTTGAGTTTACAAATCTTAATGATCGTACAGCTATACCGAATTTTGACGAATCAAGTATTTTATGTACTCCCGTTCATGATAATATGAATCTGTATATAGCAACCGGTCTTGGTAAGCTTATTAAGCTTAATGTAGCAACCGGCAGTGTGATTTGGCAGGTAAATGCCGAGGATATTCAATCAATGTCTTTAATCGGTAATAGTCTATTTGTAACAAATAATGCTAGACAAATAGCAGCATTTAATCCTGAAACAGGGAAAGTAAAGTTTGTAGCTGATTTAAATGATGGACAAGATCCTAAGACACTAAAATCTGCTGCTTTTTTAGTACCTTTTGTTGGAGTTAATAATAACAATAAGCGAAGTTTAAATGTTATTTCCGTTAACGGTGTTTTATATAGTTTTGATGTTGATAATAATGGATTAAACATGATACCTCATGTTGTCAAAATTATAAAAAATATTCGTTATTATGGGCTAAGAGCAAATAATAATTTATATTTTTCTACCGATAGAAAAATAATATTCGGAAGTAAATAAATTATATTTAGCTTGACAGATAGCGGGTATTAATGCTATTAAATATGTTGCTTGATTCTTTAATTTTAAATTCTAATTAAAAAGATACTATTGTGAAAACTTACTCGGCAAAGCCATCGGAAATTGAAAAGAAATGGTGGGTCATAGACGCAAAAAATATTGTACTAGGACGACTCGCTAGCAGAGTTGCTAATATGCTACGCGGTAAGCATAAGCCTAGCTTTACACCTCATTTAGATTGTGGTGATAATATAATCATAATAAATGCGGAGCATGTAACATTAACAGGTAAAAAAGCAAATCCCAAAGACGGAAAAATATATTACAGATATACAGGATTTCCAGGTGGGATAAAAGATACTACGGCAGGTAAAATCTTAAGTGGTAAACACCCTGAGAGAGTTATTAAAATGGCCGTAAAAAGAATGATTACAAGAAATGCTTTAGGTGCTAAGCAAATGAGTAATTTGTATGTTTATGCAAATGGTGATCATCCTCATATGGCACAGCAACCTACTGTTTATGATTTTGCAAGCCAAAATCCAAAAAATAAAAAGTAATAGAATATGCCCGAGTTAAAAATTAAAACAGAAAAAGTAGAAAAGCAGTTAACTAAAGAACCTTTAGTATTAAAAACCCCTAAAGAAAAAATAGATAATTTAGGCAAGTTTTATGCTACAGGTAAAAGAAAAAATGCTATAGCACGAGTATGGCTTAAAGTGGGAAAAGGAAAAATAGTTGTTAATAAAAAAACAATAGCCCAGTATTTTCCTTCTGAAACTTATGTGAAAACTATCTTACAGCCGTTTGTCTTAACAAAAACTATTGATCAGTATGATATAATTTGTACTGTTAGAGGTGGAGGAATTTCAGGACAGAAAGGTGCTATTTTACATGGAATTTCTAAAGCTTTAGATAAATCTGCTCCGGATTTTCATGCTATTTTGCGTAAAGGTGGTCTTTTAACACGTGATTCTAGGGTAGTAGAGCGTAAGAAATACGGACAACGTAAAGCACGTAAGAAAACACAATTCTCTAAACGTTAAGATAAAATTTGAGAAGTTGCTAGTCAATTGTTGCATGGATCAATTTTTTATTGTCATCCCGCGACTTGATCGTGGGATCCAGCTTAAAATATTTAAATTAATTAGTATTTTAAGTTGTTTTTTTTGGATACCGTGGTCAAGCCACGGTATGACACTAAGTACATTTTCCAAGCCATGCAACCGCTTTTATCTAGAATGACACTTCTTAACAAATTATATAAACACTTTTCCCCTGGCGGGGTAGCTCAGCTGGTTAGAGCGACGGAATCATAATCCGTGTGTCGGGGGTTCAAATCCCTCCCTCGCTACCATTCATCCGTCTTTTTGACAGTTCTATAGTAAATTGATTTGAACTTTGTGCTTCGTTGTTCATCTCCTCGTCTATTATATATATAGGCTCTACCTTCGTGCCTGTCACAAAATGGGGGTGAGTTTACTATAGTACTGTTAAACAGTTCCATAGTTTTTAATAAAATTTTGTATAAGATAAATATTAGATTTCTTGCATAACCTATTTTATAAAGAGGAATTTGAAGGAGGCACGGAACATAGAACCGGAGCGTAGCCAAATCTATGTAAGGATTCGAACCAGCTCCAAATTACCTTTAGAAAGAGATTATGCCAAGGAGTCTATTTTATATTAGGTTCTGTGAAGATCTCTAAAACGATTTGATTTGCACTAAAAAATATCTCAAAATAAAATCAATTAGAAATCTTTACAAAGCCTAGCATTTTATGAAATTGATTTTAACAAGTTTAATTTTTATATTTATGCGCTTTCTTCCAATATATGCTAAATCCTTACTTAAAGGGTTCATGTATCTGAAAGATATCGACCCTACAATTATTCAAAATATGCATTATTATTCAGATGAAAATTTTGTTGGTAAAAAGGTAGATGGTTATAAAGCACCGGAAGCAATTTTAACCATAGAAGCTGTTAAGGCTCTTAAAGCAGTACAAGCTGAGATACAAAAAGATGGTTATTCACTGATTATATGCATATAGACCACAAAAAGCTGTACAACATTTTTAAGATGGAGCAAAGATATAATATTGATCAAAAAAATAAGGAAAGCTTTTACCCATATATAGATTAAGTCTAAATGTTTTATATTAGGTTATATAGCTGAAAGATCTAGTCATAGACTGTAGATTGACCAATAATAAAGCTTCAGAAGGAAGTTAATAATAATCCTGAAGTCATTATTAAGAGAAAGCTGAAAGACACGCGTGTTATAATCCTCTTTAGATGATAATACGGTAGACATGTATACTTCTTTTGACTTATTTGATAAAGCTTTACCCCATGATAGTAAATTAATTGATAAGCAATATTTAGCAAAACGTAATTATTTATGTTCTAAGATGCAAAAACATAATTTTAAAGCATGTAAAATTGAGTGGTGGCATTATACAACTTGCAGATGAGCCTTATAAAGATCAATATTTTAACTTTGATATAGAAAAAAAACTATGACAGTATTAAGTGAGAAAAGATGCATACCATGTGAGGGTGGAGTTCCGCCACTTGAGAAAAAAGAAATTGATAAGTTATTAGTTCAATTACAAAGTGAGTGGCAAGTGAATGCATTAGGGCCTCTTTATAAAAAATATAAATTTTCTAATTTTATAAAAGCTATGGAATTTGCAAATAAGATAACTGAAATTGCAGAGCAGGAAGCACATCATCCCGATTTAACTATATCTTGGGGAGCATGTAGTGTGGAAATATGGACTCATAAAATCGACGGTCTTATGGAAAACGACTTTATATTGGCTGCAAAGATAGAAAGTAAAATCTAATTATTTTCAGGTTGAATTACTTAAGTGAAAAGAATAATAGCAAAAATCACACAAGTATCAACAGCTAAACGATGGTTTCTTATTAAATTAATTGAATTATAACAATAATCTTAATAATATTTAATAATAAGACATGTTGTAATAAACATAAAGTAACGTTATGCCAAATTATCATATTAAATTTTTACCAAATATAGTTAAGTTAATCGGTTATTTTTGTAGACTTATTTTATTACCAAATTTAATACCAGTTGGTTCTAGTGAAAATAGTTATGACCAAAGCCTTGATAGAAATAAGGTATATTCTGTACATTTAAAACCTTTTTCTAATACCTCTACATATTTTTTAGATGAGCATCCTGATCATACCTTTGTACATATTACTGATAAAAAATATATTTTATATGGATTGGTTAGAGAGCTAAAATTTGCGTTTGAAGATATAAAAATTCATGATTTTCAATGCCGGAAACTCAAATTGATACGGTTAATTGGGAAACCGAAACAACAACAAATTACTGTCTAAGTAATTTCATTATAAACTTATTTCATATAAGAGAAGTAAAAGATTTTATTGCTAATATAATCTAGCAAATGCATTTACTGCACATATAATCGGTGATAATAATTATAACCTAATAAAGAATGATAGTACGTATTATATGATTGAATCTAGTTGCGATAAAGATTAGTTTATTGTCTAGAGGAACAAATGAATGTGCTGTATTTACTTTAGGCAAATAATACGGATATTGCATTATTTAGTGCTATAAATGAATGAATTGAAGGTGATAAAGAGGTAAATAGTGCTGTTCTACAAGTACTATATATATAAAATTTTACTGAATTAATGATTCAAATTCTTTTACGACGGCTTGGTAAAGTTTACGTTTAAACGGTATTATAATAGATAAGAGTTCATCAAGTGATGCCCAACGCCATTGGTCAAATTCCGGATTAGAGGTATTTATATTAATATCTTCGTTATTTCCGGTAAACCTAATTAAAAACCAGCGTTGTTTTTGTCCACGAAAATTACCGTTCCACAGTTTAGGTATTAAAAAGCTTGGTACATCATAACTATACCAGAATTTGCTTTCGGCAATAATATATCCTTTATCGCTGCCTATTTCTTCTAACATCTCACGCATTGCTGCAATACTTGGTGTTTCGCCGGGCACTATCCCACCTTGCGGCATTTGCCATGCAGATATTTTTGTATCTATTCTTTTACCGACGAATATATGGTTATCGGCATTTAATATCATCATGCCGACTCCTGGTCTATATGGTAAATCAAGATGTTTTTTGGAAGAATTGCTCATTATTTTTTTACTTTAAAAAATCAATTATAATTTTACTACTTTATTTTTACCCGTTGTTTTAGCTTCATACATAGCTTTGTCAGCACGTTCAATGAAAGATTCTATTGATTCTTCTTTTTTATATTTCGTAACTCCGATTGAAATAGTTGTTTTTAAAGGTTCAATTTGATCTTCAATGTGAAAATTCATATATTTTATTTTAACTCTAACTCTCTCCGCAGTTTCAATTGCTTTAGAAATATCTATATCCGTTAAGAGTATAGTAAATTCTTCACCGCCGAATCTTGCTATTAAGTCTGTTACTCTGAGAGTATTTTTCAAAATACGGGATACAATTGTTAAAACCTTATCGCCTGCTTGATGACCGTAAGTATCGTTTACATGTTTAAAATTGTCGATATCGCACATAAGTAAATATAATTTAATACTTTCTTTATTAGCTTTCTCAATAATTTGTTTGAGATGTATATCGAAATAGCGACGATTAAATAAGCCGGTTAGACCGTCTTTAACTGCTAAATTGACACTTTGTTCAAGATCATTACGTAAATTATCTTGATATTGCTTACGTCTTAATTGTGTTCTAATTCTAGCAAGCAATTCGCTTTCCTCTATAGGATAAACGAAATAATCATTAATACCGAGTTCAATACCTTTCACAACCAAAGGCATACCGTCTTCATCAATTTGTAAAATTATTACTACGCCGCTTATTTCTGCTTTACCTCTTAAAATAACACTGATCCTCAAAGGATCGTCATTTTCGAGCGTACTACTGATAATTACTAAATCGGGGGTATATTCATTTATAATATCTAATTCATCGGAATTACTTATTACCTTTACGTTTTGGGTAAGCTTAAGTAACATTTGTTTTATATTTTTAGCTTGTACCACATCATCATTAATTAGTAATATTTTTTTATCTGCAAAAGTGTCATGCATTTCGATATTTGTTACGCCTAATAATGCATTAGTGCTATTACGAAGCTTTAACTCATCAATTAAGCTTTTCATTCTAGATAGCGATTTAAGTCTTACAAATAGAGCAGTATCGTTAATCGGCTTTGTTAAAAACTCATCAGCTCCTGCCTCAAGACCTTTAACTCGATCATCAATATCGGAAAGTGCAGTTACCATTACAACCGGTATATGAGTAGTTTCCGGATTGGTTTTTATCGTTTTACATACCTCACATCCATCCATTTCCGGCATCATAACATCAAGTAGTATAATATCAATTTTTTCTTTTTTAAGAATTGCTAGTGCTTCTTTACCGCTATTTGCAGTAAGAACCGTATAATACTCTTTTAAAAGTTTGGCTGTTAGTAACTTAATATTGGGTTCTATATCATCTACTACTAATATTGTGGTCATAAGATTAAATTCTTGTTTTTAAAGGAAATAATTTGTATATTTATACTTTAATTTTAAGTCTTAAATGTATGATATATGAAAATTTCAGCAAATTCAATTAGAACAGGTAACATATTAGTTTATAATAATGATTTATGGGTTGTCAGCAAAACACCGGAACATACTCAACCCGGGAAAGGTGGAGCTTATGTACAAGTTGAGATGAAAAATTTAAAAACAGGGACAAAGCGTAACGAAAGATTCAGTTCTGCCGATTATTTAGAAAAAGCTGAACTTGAACAAAAAGATTATCAATTTTTATATTTTGAAGGTGATGATTTGGTATTAATGGATACCAAACATTTTGATCAAATAAATATTTCCAAGGAAATGTTAGAAGAAAAATTATCTTTCTTAACTGAAAATATGATTGTTAAAGTCGAATTTTATAATGACAAGCCTTTAAATATTGAGCTTCCTCCAACTGTTATACTTGAAATTAGTGAAACTGATCCGGTAATAAAAGGAGCAACCGCTACCGCTTCTTATAAACCAGCAATTTTAGAAAACGGTATTAAAGTTAAGGTCCCGCAATATTTAGAAATAGGAGAAAAAATTGTTGTTAAAACTGATGATATGACATATGTTGAGCGAGCGAAGTGAGCTGTTTTATTGAACTATGGATACCACCCCGTCATTGCGAGCAGCCGTAGGCTGCGTGGCAATCTCGTCAAATATCCTGAGATTGCTTAGTCAAAACTTACAGTTTTTCCTCGCAATGACGACTTTCAGCATCCACTCAGGTAATGCTTTTAGCTAGGAATGGTATCAATTTTTTAAAGCCATACGACATAATTTCTAAAACTAATATCTTAAATTAAAAATATCAAATGCAACCTATAACTAATTTATTAATTAATGCCCTGCGTAAAGCTGTTAAGTTTTTGCATAGAGATTTTTTAGAACTCGAAATGCTACAAAAAAACTCTGTAAGAAATGAAGAATTTTGTAAGCGATCTTATTTAAAATTAAAAACTTTATTATGTGAAGAATTACAAAAATATACACAATATTTATTTTTTCCGGAGGATAAATTCGATTTAAATAATAATTATGAGAGTGTTTTTTTAATTAATCCTATAGATAGCCCAAATAATTTCGCCAGAAGCATACCTTTTTTTGCGATATCCGTAACTTATTTAAAAAGGAATCAAGAAGTTTTAACTCCTACTTCTACAGTAATATATTTTCCTGCTCTTAATGAAATTTATTATGCTGAAAAAGGTAAGGGAGCTTGGATAGAAAAAAATAATTTAAACTCTAATTATCAAGGATTAAGACTTAGAGTTTCCGATAATGCCGATTTAAAAAACTGTTTAGCAATTATTGAAGATGTAAATCATAATGATTTGGAGGAGATAAAGGTAGATAATATTAGATCTTTTGGTTCTCTTTGCTATGGGGCTACGCTTGTAGCGTCAGGTAAAGCGGATTTAATATGTTTATCATTATTAAATTTTACATTATATTATGCATTTGAACTTTTTATTAAGGAAGCAGGCGGGATAATTATAGATTCTAGCGATAAATTTCTATATTCAAATCGTTATATTGCTAAAAAACTTAAAAAATATTAGACAAGAAATTATTTTAGATTTGCATTTTTATTGTTATAATAATATTAATATAATTATTAATTCATAAAGTTATGGCACATTATAAAGAGTTTGAATTTGACTGCGATTTTAGTGGACAAAGAGCCAAATTTAAGTTTTATATAGGTACGCCTCAAGAAGGGCATCATCCGCTACAATTTCAAGCAAAATGGTTATCTGACGAAAGAGGCGGTACTATTCCTGATGATGTTATGAAAGCAATATCACAGCTAAATGATCTTGCCAAAAAAAACGGTGTTCCACTCCCGGACTTATGCGTATATGCTCTTGGTTCTGCGCAAGAAGTCCAAGCTACCCCTCAAGACGAAGATGAAAACGAGAGTGAGAACCAAGAGGATAAAGCAGAGCAGGCATAGTTAAAAATAATAAGGAGATTCATAGAGATTAAAATGAAACAATATAATGATTTATTTAAAATTATTCACCGCGAAGGATATATATTTATTGCTAGCTTTGCATTAGTAAGTTTTTTATTAGCATCATTTAATGAAAAACTTGGTTGTATTGGATGTATTGCTACTGCTTGGTGTATTTATTTTTTCCGTAATCCTGATCGCTTTGTGCCTATAAGTGATGATCTGGTAATAAGTCCTGCAGATGGAATAATTCAAGAAATTAAGGAAGCATTGCCGCCTCCGGAATTAGGACTTGGTGATGTGGAAATGATTAGAGTTAGTATTTTTCTAAATATTTTTAATGTCCATGTTAATAGAATCCCGGCAAACGGAAAAATTTTAGCACTTCATTATAATCCAGGAAAATTTTTTAATGCTTCACTCGATAAAGCTAGTATTTATAATGAGCGTCAATCAGTATTAATGGAAACTGCTCAAGGTCAGAAAATTGTTTTTGTTCAAATAGCCGGACTTATAGCAAGGCGTATAGTTTGTGATTTAGAAGAGGGTAATGAAGTTAAAACGGGCGAGCGATACGGTATAATTCGTTTCGGTAGCAGAGTAGATGTTTATCTACCGTTGAAAACAACTTTATTAGTGAGTAAAGGGCAGACTGCTATAGGCGGTGAAACTATCATTGCTGATTTTGGACGTAAAAAGACAACAGAATTTAAGTTTGAGAGGAAGTAGCCTCATAACTTTAAAACTGTCATTGCGAGCAGCTGTAGGCATGGTTTGTTTATGTCATTCCCGCGTAGGCGGGAGGGAATCCAGTGAAACGTATAAAAAACAAGTTTTTTATCTGTTTATTTTATCAAATATATAATTTTGTACCAATTAAGATTATTTTTTTCTGGATTCCTGCTTTTGCAGGAATGAGAAATTGACAGCCATGCAATCACACTGTTTTTTTCTTGCAATGATGTGATAAATACATTTTGAGTATAAAAATTGTTAAAAATTCGTAAATCTATAATAACTAAGCCTGTACCTCTAATAAAATTAATTCCCAACTTTATTACGTTGCTTGGTTTAGTAACCGGTATGAGTTCTATAAAATTTGCTTTGGATAGCAGATGGGAACTTGCGGTATATTGCATTATAGTAGCGGCAATTATTGACGGTATCGACGGTAGAATAGCAAGGATGCTAAATGCAGTTAGTCCATTTGGTACAGAGCTTGATTCATTATGCGATTTTGCTAATTTCGGTATAGCTCCTGCCTATCTGATATATTTATGGTCTTTTCAACAATATGAGTATAAGGTATTTTCATCAGCGGTAATGTTATTATTTATAGTCTGTATGGCACTACGTTTAGCTCGCTTTAACGTTGGTATTTATCAACCGAAACAAGATAAAACTGATTATTTTTTTACCGGTGTACCTGCCCCATGCGGTGCTTTACTTGCTTTAATGCCTGTAATGATAGATTTTGAAATCGGTACGTTATTAAATATCAATACCCGTACTCATACTATAACAATTAATATATATTTGGCTATTATAGCTTTTCTACTTGCTAGTAGGCTGCCTACAATCTCAACAAAAAATTTGAGTATTAAACCTGAATATTTATCGCTTGCAATGATTTTAGTTGCTATTGTTATTATAAATCTTATCATATATCCATGGTATTCACTGCCGTTAATTGCAGTTATATATATTCTTTCTATACCAATTTGTTATTTTTTGAAACATAGAGGGTATTGGTAAAGTTAATTATGCCGAGTGTATTACAACAAGCTATCGACAAATATAAACATCATCCATTTACTAAATATGTAATTATTATAGTCTTAATCATATTTATTTATTGGGGATATAGAATTTATGTTTGGGCAAATACACAATCTACGGATAATGCTTACATAGATGCAGATATTTCAAATGTTAGTGCTGAAGTTAGCGGTGTTTTAACAAAGTTATTTGTTACCGATAATACTAAAGTTAATAAAGGCGATCTGATAGGTGAAATTGACGATAGAGATTATAAGGCAAAGCTTGCAGCACTTGAAGCATCTATTGAAGCTTGCATAAAAAATATAGAAATTATAGAGCAAAAAATCTCAATAGGGCAGATTAGCCTAGAGCAAGCAGCTGAAAAATTAAAGCTTAATAAAATAAGCTTTGATATTGTTGCAACAGATTTTATGAGAGTGCAGGAGTTAAATAAGGCAAAATTTGCTAGCTCTAAAACGTTAGATGATTCTAAAAACGCATATCAAAAAGCCAAAACGGATTATAAACAAGCACAGTTAGATTTAGATATATCTAAGCAACATTTACAGCTTCTTGAGCTTGAAAAAGCAGCAGAACAGGAAAAACTTAAAGAGCTAACAGAAAATAAAAAAGTAACCTTAAGGAGCTTACAAAATACTAAACTTATTGCTATGGTACCCGGTATATTCGGTAATAGTAGTTTAGAAGTCGGAAATTACATAGTACCGGGTAGGGTGTTGTTTTCTATAGTTCAAGATAATACTATGTATATTCAGGCTAATTTTAAAGAAACACAAATTCAGAAATTTAAGTCTGGCATGAAAGTCAAAATTGAATTTGATGCTTTGCCTAAAAAGGTAATTTACGGGAAGATTCGTAATATTGCTCCTGCGACCGGCTCTAAATTTAGCTTAATCCCACCAGATCATGCTACCGGTAATTTTACTAAAAGCGTACAACGTGTACCTGTTTTAATAGATTTTGAATCCCCAAATGCTAATCTAGTTCCCGGCATGTCAGCAATCGTATCCATTAGAACGGATCAGAGTACGTAATTTTTGTTAAAAAATAGCAATAATTATTCTATTAAAAGTACATATTCTAGTGTTATTTACTGATTACTTAAAAAGTTATATAATATGAGTAATACCAAAAGTAATAATTAATATGCAAAGATATTTAGATCCCACTAATTGATAGTGTATTTAAAAAAATCTTTCGTGATTTAGAGAGGTTCAAGGAATTTATCCATGCAGTTCTTGAACTACCTGAGGGGCTTAGAATTAAAGCAATAGAATTTATACCTGTAGAGCAAGTACCTATGCTCGATAAAGGCAACAAAAAGCATATTTGATTTAAAGGTTAAAGATGAAGCCGGTAGCTGGTATATAATCGAGATGCAAAAAAGAAATGAAAGCGATTACTTAAAAAGAGTGCAATATTATTCTGCTCATTCTTACGTACAGCAACTTACACAAGGAATAAAGCATAAAGATTTATTACCGGTAATAGTTATTTCACTTATTAAGACTAAAATGCTTGAAACTAAAACAAATAAGCAATATTTATTTGATTTTTCCTATGTATTTATAGAGCTTAAAATTTTGATAAAGATAAGCTTGAAACTACTATAGATGAGTGGCTACATTTATTTAAGTGTGCAGAAACAGAAAACAGCCCACCTGTAAATATAAAGAGCGAGAAGGTATTAGATGCATACAATATAATAGAAATGCATAACCTCACCGCCGAAGAATATGATGTCTATATAAGAGCGAAATTAATGGAAGATGCCGAGGAAATAGCTTTAGGAAGAACAGTGTGAAAAAGGGAAAGAAGCATAGAAATAGCAAAGAACTTGTGACTTAAATATATAGATGTCAATATAATAGCAGATTCAACAGGGCTAACTATAGAAGAAATAGAAGAGCTAAAAGCAAAAATAGAAAATTCTGAAACTAGTTGATTAATTATTTGCTTTTTAACTCTGCTAATTCTTGCTTGAGTTTTATTACTAAAGTTTGTAATTTTTCAAATTCTTCGCGAGTGATGTAATTACCTTTAAGTATTTTATCCTCAATTATGCCACAGCTTTTATCCGTTATACTATTTAAGGCTTTTTGTGCTACGCTGCTAGCTCCAACCGCTACTTTTAAAATATTATTTGTTTTCATAGTACCTCTATCGATAAAGCATGCAAGCCGCTATTAAATTCATCGGCAAGTAAGTTATTAATAGTGCGATGATTGGCAATTAGGCTTTTCCCCTGTAATGTTTCTGCAGAAATTCTTATTTTGATATGGCTGTGAATTCCGTTATAATGACTAGCATGTTTATAGCTTTCATCTATTATTTCTTGAAAATGTGGTTTTAACACACTTAATTTTTCTTGTATCCTTTCTATGCGGTTCATATTTTTATTTCATTTACAGTAAAAATGTCCTAATATTCTTAAGTATATAATTTTATGATACACATGGCAATGTCGGAATTAATAACGAATTATAAAGATTTACAAGATGCGATAGATAAATTGGAAAAAGGCGTATGTTTTGCTTGTAGATTAGTTAATTATGATGAAATAGAATTTATAGAGCAGGGTAAGCATTTTATAATTGAAGATTTAGATCAAATCATTGAAGATGTAAGCAAAGAACTTAATATTTTTTCAAAGTTTAAGAAAATAAAGAAAGATAGAATATTATTTATCCTAAATACTACTGATTCTGACTTAATTAAAAATTTTGCTAGAAAATTATATTTATTTTTGCAGCTTTATATTAATGAACAGAAGCCGGCAATTTATATGAATTGTTATATTGCTAGTATTAAATTTCCAAAAAAAGTAAGTAATAATGCTAAAGAAATTGAAAAAATATTAAATATGTTACTTTCACAAGATAATCATTATTATTACCGTGAATATAGCAGTACAGAACATGATTTGGAAAATATAAGAAAATCTAATCTTCAGCTTAACTTACTACGACAAGCCTTAGCAAAAAAGACTATGCGATTTGCTTATCAGCCTATAATAGATCGTAATACTATGAAGATTCATTATTATGAATGTCTGCTTCGTATACCTGACGAGAACGGTGTTTATATTTCCGTAGGTCCTATAATCCCTATTGCTGAAAATAAAGGATTAATTTTTATAATTGATCAAATTGTTTTAGAAATGACTGTTAATGAACTTGTCCGCAACCCAAACTTAAAGTTAGCCGTTAATATTTCAAATATAGGAACAGGCGATGAAGCTTTATGGGAAATAGCAGAAAACTTATTAAAAGCTCATAATGTTCGGGATCGTTTAATTATTGAAATTACGGAAACTTCTTTCAATCAGCATTACGATAAAATAACTTTATTTATTAATAAACTACGTAAGTACGGATGTAAATTTGCATTAGACGATTTTGGTGCGGGTTTTACTTCGTTTAAACAACTTCAAAGCTTACCAATTGATATTATCAAAATTGACGGTAAATATGTGCGTAGTATTACAAGTGATGTACAAAGTAGGTATTTCGTAGAAAGATTAATTAAAATTTCAGAAGATTTATGTATTGAAACGGTAGCTGAATTCGTAGAAAACGGAGAAATAGCTAAATTTTTAATTGATCTAAAAGTCGGTGGGCTACAAGGAAACTTCTATTCCGAAGCAAAATTTGATAGGGTGGATGAGGTTTAATGATTGTCATACTGAACCGGTTTTGTTGCATGGCTCTTGAAAAAGACTCCGATGTCATGCCGTGATTTGACCACGGTATCCATAAAAATAACTTTTAATATCAATGATTTTAATATTTTAAACTGGATACCGCGATCAAGTCGCGGTATGACACAGTTATTGCTTGACAATGTTACTTAAAACCTATATGCAGAACTCAATTTTAAATTTTAAATGATTAAACTTAAATGCTGTTACTTGAATTAAAAAAAACTAATCAAACCTTAGGAACTATACATTTTATAGGTATCGGCGGCGTTGGCATGAGCGGTATTGCCGAGATATTATATAATCTAGGTTATAAAGTACAAGGTTCCGATTTAGTAGAAAATTATAATACTAAAAGGCTTGAGTCATACGGCATTAAAATATTTTTAGGACACGCCGAGCAGAACATTACCAATGTGTCGTATGTTGTTATTTCATCGGCAATTAATCCAAAGAATCCTGAAATAAAAGAAGCTTTGGAGCGTAAAATTCCAATTATTAGACGTGCGGACATGCTTGCTGAACTTATGAGATTAAAATGTTCAGTAGCAGTTTCGGGATCGCACGGTAAAACCACTACTACTTCTTTAGTTGCTTGTTTATTTGAGGCAGCTGGTTTATGTCCTACGGTTATTAATGGTGGGATCATCAATAATAAATCGACTAATGCATATCTTGGTTCAAGTAATTATTTAATTGCGGAGGCCGATGAATCGGATGCAACGTTTATTCATATTCCATCAACTATTGCGATAATAACTAACATTGATCCTGAACATTTAGATTATTATAGAGATTTTGAAACATTAATTGGTGCTTTTAGAAGCTTTATTACTAATTTGCCGTTTTACGGTTTTGCCGTTTGTTGTATCGATCATAAAATAGTTCGTAAGTTAGTAGACGATATTACTGAAAGGAAGATTGTTACTTATGGCATCGATTCGGAAGATGCTCATATTATAGCGTTTAATATTAACACTGATATTGCCTCCTCTACTTTTGACGTAAAAATTAGTCTACCAAATGTACTAGGTACAACGATTATTGAAAAAATTACTATTCCAACGCCCGGAAGACATAATATTTTAAATAGTCTTGCTGCAATTGCCGTTGGGATAGAATTAGATTTCGGTATTAAAGCTATTAAAAACGGTTTTAATAATTTTAAAGGAGTGAAGAGGAGATTTACTAAAGTAGCTGAATATAATAACGCTTCAATTATCGATGATTACGCTCATCACCCTGAGGAAATCAAAGCAACGCTTGCGACGGCTAAAAATATAGCAAATAAACAAAACGGTAAAGTTATTGCTATTTTTCAGCCTCACAGATATTCAAGAATGCAGTATTTATTTGATGATTTTATGTTTTGCTTTGCTGATGCCGATATACTCTATATTACCGATATATATGCTGCAGGTGAAAACCCTATAGAAGGAATTACAGGACGAAGTTTAGTTGATAAGATTACTAAGCATAAACATCACGATAAAGCAAATTTTCTAGCAGAGCTAGATGATGCGGTTGGAGTTATTATAGATAATGCAGCTTCTGGTGATATGATAATTATGATGGGAGCAGGTAATATTTCAAGTTTTGCTAATGAATTAGATGGGAGATTGTCATCCCGTGGCTTTCATCCTGTGGTTTGACTGGTATTGTTGCATAGCTCTTATGTCATTCCCGCTTTCGCGGGAATGACATCTGTTCGTATAACATAGGGTCAAGCGAACTAGGGTACAAAAGAGTGAAGATAACAGTAAAGCGAATAACAGGACTCAATATGTTAATTTTACCGATAGTAAAAGGCGAGTATAAAAAAGATTATAATTTAAAACACTTAACATGGTTTAAAGTAGGCGGTAATGCTGAATTTTTCTTTAAACCTTTAGATAGCGAAGATTTAAAAAGTTTCTTAATACAAAATAAGCAAAAATTACCTATAAAGACTTTTGGAGCAGGCTCAAATATTATTATAAGAGACGGCGGCATAGAAGGGGTCGTTATAAAACTTGGTCAGAATTTTAGCAATATTGAGTTTATAGATAATCATTTAATAGTAGGTAGCAGCTGCCTTAATTATAATTTAGCAAAATTTTGTCAAGTAAATGCTATTTCCGGTTTTGAGTTTTTAGTAGGTATTCCAGGGACTATCGGCGGCGGTGTTGCTATGAATGCCGGTGCTTACGGCTCTGAATTTAAAGATATTGTAGTGCAGATTGAAGCGATTGACTTTGCAGGAAACTTTTTAACATTCACAAATGAAGAAATCGGTTTTAAATATCGCAGTAATAATTTACCAAAGAATTTAATTATTCTCAAAGCTGTTTTTAAAATAAATAAAGGCGATAGTGAAAATATATTATTACGGATGAATGAAATAAATAACGCAAGATCATCTACACAGCCTATTAAAGAGCGTACGGGCGGTAGTACTTTTGCAAATCCTGAAGGGCGTAAATCTTGGGAACTTATTGACAAAGCGGGGCTTAGAGGCTATAGAATAGGCGGTGCTTCGATGTCAGAACTTCATTGTAATTTTATGATAAATAATGGTGATGCTACCGCTAAGGATTTAGAAGATTTAGGTGATTTCGTCCGGCAGAAAGTATATGAAGATAGCGGGGTTAAGTTAGAGTGGGAGATTAAGAGAATCGGACGTCATCCCTAATTAAAAATGGCGTTGTTGCAGCTAGTTTTATGTCATTCCCGCGAAGGCGGGAATCCAGTAAAACATATAAAAAACAAGGTTTTTATATGTTTATTTTATAATATGTAACTTCTATATCAATATTGAAGTTATTTTTCTGGATCCCCGCCTACGCGGGGATGACATCGAGTAGGTTTTGCGAGCTATGCAACAAGGCCGCTTTTAGTTAGGAATTACAATGGATTTAATAAGAAAGGAAAAAACGTGCATAAATATCAAACACATTGGGTAGAACACTCTATAGTCAAAATATTAAGTAGTACCGGTAAAAAGCATATAGCATTAATGGCAGGCGGTATGTCTGCTGAGCGTGAAGTATCGTTAGTGTCAAGCGAAGGAGTTAGTAAAGCTTTAATTGAATTAGGATATAGAGTTACCTTTATTGATATGGGAGCGGATATTGCAGTTAGATTACAAGAAATAAAACCTGATATCGTTTTTAATTGCCTGCACGGTACATATGGTGAAGACGGTTGTTTACCAGGATTACTTAATATAATGCGGATTCCTTATACTCATAGCGGCGTGTTATCTTCAGCTTTAGCATTCGATAAAATACATTCTAGGATCTGGTTTTTAACGAATAATATTAATATGGCAGAAAGCATTGTTGTAAATAAAAGCGATAATATAAAAAATGATCCTATGAAACGACCGTACGTTATTAAGCCTCTTACGCAAGGTTCAAGTATTGGTGTTGAGGTGATATTTGCAGAAGACGATTTTAACTTTGCCGATTATGATTTTCCTTACGGTGATCAGGTAATAATAGAACAATATATAAAAGGGCGAGAATTGCAAGTAGCGGTATTAAACGGCAAAGCTCTTGGAGCTTTAGAGATTAAATTACTAAAGAATCGTTTCTATGATTATGAAACTAAATATACCGAAGGATTTGCTGATCATCTTTGTCCTGCTCCGCTACCTGCTAATTTATATGAGAAATTACTTATAGAATCAGAAAAAATTTATAAAACAATCAATTGTAAAGGTCCTGCTAGAGCAGAGTTTATTTTAGAAGAGCAGACAAACAAGTTATATACTTTGGAGATAAATACTCACCCAGGTATGATGCCTTTATCAATAGTGCCGGAAATTGCAGCTTATGCAGGGATAAATTTTACTAACTTAATTGAAGAAATTATAAAGACGGCAAGCTTTGAATCATGAGAAAAAAAACAAGCTCCAATAAAAAAAACAAACAACAAAAACTCATAATATCTCATTACGCCGAAAATTAGGACTAATTTACAAAAAAGCAATATTAGGGCTTAAGATTACTTTAATTATCTTTGTATGTCTATTTGTTTTTACAAAATATTTTGCCGGCATAAAAACCTACTTAACAACAAATATATACCAAACAACAACAAAACTTGGGTTTAAACTTGAGAATGTTATTATTGAAGGACAGCAAAATGTCGATGAGCCTACAATATTAAAGGTTTTAAATGCGAATAAGGGCAGTCCTATTTTTGCTCTTAAATTAGACGAAATTAGAAATAATTTAAAGAAAAATAAATGGATCAAGGAAGTATATGTCAGTAGAAGATTACCAAATACGGTATATATAAAATTATTTGAAAGAGAACCTATTGCTATTTGGCAAATTAATAATCAGCTTTTCTTAGTCGATGAAGAAGGTTACGAAATTAGTAAAAATATTCAACCTTTTCCTCATTTATTACATGTTGTAGGGGAAGGGGCGAATATCTATGCAGGTACATTAGTATTAGAGCTGCAGAAATATCCGGCATTAATGAATAAAACTTCAGCTGCTGTAAGACTCGGAGATAGAAGGTGGGATTTAAATCTTAAAGGTAATATAAGTATTAAGTTACCTGAAAAAGAGTTTGAAGAAGCATTAAAATATGTCGATGCACTAAATAAAGCTAATAAGCTATTTAACCAAAATTATAAGGTTTTGGATTTAAGGGATAAGAATAAGTATTATATAGAGAAGTACTGAGAATCATCATTGTGAAGAGAAACGTAGTTTCGACGTGGTACTCTTGTCAAGCATCTTGAGCTTGCTTCGTCTCATTACTTTGTA
Source organism: Rickettsia honei RB (assembly GCF_000263055.1). Lineage (NCBI taxonomy): Bacteria > Pseudomonadati > Pseudomonadota > Alphaproteobacteria > Rickettsiales > Rickettsiaceae > Rickettsia > Rickettsia honei. Next base: position 160,294 of record NZ_AJTT01000002.1, read on the forward strand.
ATTCTTCGCGCAATGACGTTTTTGGAATAACAAGCATAAAAAAATGAAAGAGAAAATATCAAATTTTGTTACACTTGATTTCGGTAGTAGTAAGATTGCCGTAATTGCTGCCTATATTAGTAAAAAAGGTGAAATTAAAGTAGCTAGCCAAAATTTGCATCATTCTAAAGGTATTAAATCAGGAGTTATATCAGATTTAAAAAATGCTGAAACTAGCATTGTTTCAGCAATTTACGCACTTGAAAAAGATTGCGGTAAAAATATAAAAAAAGTTATATTATCGTTATCAGGTGCCGACACTAAATCTTATTATATTAATTATACCATTAAAGTTAACGGGCAAACCGTAACGCAGCAGGATATTAAAAAGTTACTACAAAAAGCATTACTTGAATTTAAAGTTAAAAACCAAGAAATTATTCATTATTTTCCTCTTGAATTTACCCTTGATAATAATTCAGTCGAGAATCCTATAGGTATGTACGGTAGAGAACTTAGTTGTGAATTACATATTATTGCTGCTAGTTCAAATATGTTATCAAATATTGTACAATGCTTCGCTAAATGTCATGTTGAAGTCACAAATATTACTCTAGCAATTTATGCTTCTGCTATTAGCTGTCTTACGAATGATGAAAAAAATCTAGGTTCGCTTATCATCGACATGGGGGATAAAACTACCTCTTTCGGCATTTTTTTTGCCGATAAATTAATATATACGGGGCATGTAAATATAGGTAGTTTTTATATTAGCTCGGATATTGCTAAAGTCTTTGGTATTGATCTTGTTACGGCAGAGAAATTAAAAATTTTATACGGTAATGCAATGATACCTTTATTTGAGAAAGATAGTATTATAAATATGGAGGATTTTCAGGTTGATACTCATCATACTTTAAATACTTCCGTAACAATTTATAAATTGGCTGAGGTAATAAGAGCAAGAGCCGAAGAAATATTATCAATGGTAAAAGCCGAATATGATAAAGCAACAAAAGGGCAGGTTGAAGTTTTTAGAGTTGTAATTACCGGCGGCGGGTCTCAGCTTAGAGGACTTAAAGAGCTTTCAAATAAAATTTTTGAAAAACAGAGTAGAATCGGTAAACCGGAGATTATTGCCGGTTTTATAGAAGACTATAATCCGGCTATGTATTCAGCAACTATAGGAATGCTAAAAATTCATGCTCTAAAACAGCAAAAAGAATTTGCTCATATTAGACTTGATGCCAATAGTAGCTTCTTGAAAAAAGCTTTTGATTGGTTTAAAGAGAATATTTAGAGAGGCTACCCGCGTTGGACTGGAAAATGCATTTAGTGTCATTCCCGCTTCTGTGGGAATGACATAAAATGATCCACGCAACAATACCTACTTGCAATGAGGACTTGTATTTACGCGGGCAATGTCATTTAGAAATATTTTGCTAAGAATTATTATTAGGTTTTTCTCTAGAACAAATTAGTACATTCCCTTTAACTTCGATAATAAAAAGTCGGTCGCCTGTTTTTGCATCGATTTCATTTGGAACAAGGTAAGCATTCATAATAGCACCGGACCATCTTACTTGTCCTATAGTATCAGAAGAAACTGTAGCACTATAAACCTCTACCGTTTTGCCTATCATATCCGAGTAATTTTTTGTTTTATCAGTTTTATTATAAACATATTTTTTAAGAGGATAATATAATATGCAAAACCAAATAAGTGATAATATACCAAAAAATGTTATTTGATTTGTTAAGCTAACTAGAGGGTAGTTATATACCACAAGAGTGTTTGATAACGCTCCAAGCCCAAAGAATAAGAATCCAATACTTGGAACTGTAAAGAATTCAACAACTATGCAAATTATACCTATTATTAACCATATTTCGGTGAGATAATTATTTATCATGAACATAAGTTTTTAAAAATAATATTACGTCAGCTATGTCTTGTGGCTTTGAGATACCGGCAAAGGACATTTTAGTTCCTGGTGCATAGCTACTTGGTTTATGTAAGAAAGCAAATAAACTATCATCATCCCATACGCCGCCAAGTTTTGATAGAGCAGGGGAATATTTATAGTCTGCTATGCTTGCTTTTGGTCTGCCTGCTACATCCCAAAGATGCGGTCCTAGTTTATTTGGACCGTCTTTATCAAGAGAATGACACATTAAACATTTCTTGGCTATTTCACGACCGTTATCGGCGTTAGCAGTCTTCATTAATTCCAGTATATTGACCGGTGCTTGCTCTAGTGCGGTAGTATTTTGATTTTCTGATGATTCTTGAACTGCAACGCTGTAGCCGCGATGTTGTAACTCTAGAGTGGGCTTGTATAATATATTTGCAACAAATCCAACCATCATAGCAATTAAACTAGCAAATAAGATGGCTGCAACAATTTTATTTAATTCTTTTCCAGACATTTATTTTGTTTTTTTATTAGAATTTATACTATAATTTAAGTTGTAAGAGAAGTTAATTAAATAAATAAAAGAAAAATTTATAAAAATATTTGTTCTTTGGAGAGAAAAATAAATGTCAAAAAAATCAAGGGTTAGAAAAATATTTAATAAGTTAAAATCTTATTGGACTAGTTTTAGACAAAGTAAAATCGGTAAAATATTATTTAGCAATAGTTTAAGTTATGCAGTTTCCATAGCTTCTATAGCAATTACAGTTTCTGGACTTTTTACTCCTATATCACCGATAATTATAGCTGTAGCTGTTGTTTCAGGAGTTAGCGTAGGAATTCAAGCTGTAAATGAGACTTTGAAAGTGCATGATTTGCGTAAACTTCATAAAGAGAATAATTTATTAGTACATAACAGAAATGCTAAAAGTCAGCAAGATTATATATTATCATTAGAACCGAGCTTAAAAGATATTTTGAAAAATGAATTATATACGCCGCAAACGGCAGGTAAGGATGCTACTCAAGATAAGTATGAGTTAAATGTAAATAAATTGAAAAGTACAGGACGAATATTTGGCAATAATTTAGGTGGAGCCGCAAATTTGGCCGCTTCTATTATTAAAGGTGCGAGCGGTAATGTGCTTGATATATTAAAAGCTACGGGTTACGGTGTAGTTACGACCGCATCATTAATTATCGACGGTCTTACTGAAAAGGAAAAAATAGAAATAAAAGCAATATTTAAATTAAATATAAATGAAGAATATAAAAAACAAGATACTCCTATATATAAAAATTTAGAACAATTAGAGAATTATACTAAGAATCAAGTATTGCAAACATTAGCTTTAAAAAAATTAATAACGGATAAGAATTATTGGAGTATGAATAAAGACCAAAAAATACAAAAATTTCGAGCAATAATAGGCAGTTTTAATTCTGAAATAAAAAGAAACGGTTTAGAAGAATTTTTTAGAGAAAATAAAATAACAATGGATAATAGCAAAGAGAGCTATGTTAAAGATATTAAAAATGTAATGAATCCATTTTATGAAAATCCTAGTAAAACCGAAGGATATAATCCTTTAACTAAAGCTATGGATAAAGATAAAGTTAATAATGCTGAAATAAAAAGGACAAAAAGTGAAAATTTAACAAGGATGCAAAAAAGAAAGCGAAATTTAACAATATGAAATGATTATTATAACTCACTGCTAGTTACAAATTTGTAAGAGGTAGTATCGCTAAATATTCTATGCAATAGTTCATTATTAAGAGCATGGCTGGTTTTGTAGCCTTTAATTGCACTTACAATGCTAGTGCCGTTGGTATATAAATCACCGAATAAATCTAATAGTTTATGGCGAACAAATTCATCTTCATAACGTAAGCCGTTTGGGTTTAAGATTTTATCCTGCTCATCTATTCCTATAGCATTCTCAAATGAGGCACCTTGGGCAAGCCCTTTGCTTTTCAAATAATCAACATCTCTTATAAAGCCAAAAGTTCTAGCATCCGCAATATTTTTAGTAAAAGATTCTTGATCCCTAAAACTTAGATTTTGTCTGCCTATAGCTTTACTACTAAAATCAATGGTTAAATCTACAGTCATGTGATCGGAAGGAGTACAATATAATTCACAATCTTTATGGACTACTTTTATATCTTTTAAAATTTTTAGATATTTTTTAGGAGCATTTTGTAATTTTTTTCCTGCACACTCAATCATAAACACAAAAGGTTTACTACTGCCGTCCATAATTGGTACTTCAGGACCGTCAATTTTAATAATTGCATTATCAATGCTGCATCCCCAAAGTGCTGCCATTAAATGTTCAATTGTTGAAATTTGAACTTTATGATCATTACTGATAGTAGTAGATAACAAGGTATCGGAAACATTGAAATAGCTAGCTTCAATATAATTATTTTCAGAAGATATATCGGTTCTAATGAATATAATTCCGGTATTTTCTTTAGCGGGTTCTATAGTTAACTGGGTACGTTTTCCTGAGTGGACCCCGATTCCGTAACAACTAACCGGTTTTAATAATGTACTTTGCTGCATTTTAGGCATTTAAAAATATATTTAAATATTAATATTTAATGCCAAATTATACAAGTTATATTATGTTACAGAATATTACTACTCGATGAACTTCAAAAATTGGCTGTGTCATCCTACAAGAGTTGCGATACTTACGTATTAAGTATACGCGCCGCTCCTCACCTTGTGGATTCCTTGCTCTTTTTGAAGTTGATCTTCGTCTATGTTAGTATAAGACTTCTTGCATAACTTGCTAATAAGGAGAAATTTGAAGGAGATACGGAACGCAGAACCGCAGCGTACACGCAAGTAACGTGAGGATTCGAGTACCGGATCGACGTACAAATTACCCTTATTAGCAAGTTATGCAAGAAGTCTTATTAAAATCTATATAATGTATACTTAATAAAATACCAAAAATGATAAGCTACAAAACTACCGACTACGGCAAAAACAGAAAATAAGAAATCACTGCCGTTAATAGTGCCGTAAGGTACATGAGATGATAAAGCTCCGGCATATGTACCGATGCTGCACATTGAAAAATACGAAAATAAAGCTGTTCTAAGTTCGTAATCCCTAAATTTATCAATTAGTATTAAAATATTGCAAATATAAATGGATCCTAAACAACTACCGATTAGTATTATATATAATATATTAAGGTTTTTATTAGTTCCATGAAGCGGTAGTAAAATAAAGCAGACGAGCAGAATTATAGTGAGTGATAAATTAGCAAAATATTTATTTACTTTGCTTAATATATAGCATATAGGAATTATAGAAAAACATATTGCTAGAAAAATGTATTTTAGTATAAGTCTTAAATTAATTAATGCTAATTCTTTCTTTAATGCAAAAGCTTCATAATACCATAATATATCCAAGGTGACATAAGCAACTACGAAGCCTGTCAATAATTGTAATTCGACATTTTTTATTAAGGATGAAAATTTGGAATTTAAATTTAATTTATGAGATGTAGGATTATAATGCAGAAATTCGGTTAGTATATTGATACAATATAACAATGCACAAATTACTATAGTATTATTTGTTGGTGTTATAAATGGATTTAATAAATCTACCATTAAGTTTCCACCCGCCCATAACAACATTATACAAGCTAAAAAAAAATATTTCTTTTCTTTGCTACTCTCAATAATGTCTAATGTTATAGAAGTGAAATATGAAAATGTTCCAAAATTAATTACAATAAAATTAATTTTAATTAGAGTATAATTATTTAATAAAATTAGGTTTATTGTACAAATAATTAATAAAGATAAGCTAATTAAAATAATTTTTTGATTACTTAACTTATTAATTAACTGTGTTAAGGCAAAGCCTGCGATTATCGAACCTATAAATTTAGTTTGATTGATATGATTTATTTGTTCTCCGCCTAGATTTTTATTTAGCAGTAAAAAGATTTTAAAATTATAAAAATTTATAGCATTGATACAGGAAAAAATAAATATTCCCAACAGTGAGAAAAAAATAGTTTTGTAATCGTTTTTTAAAGTCATAAATTAAGTGTTTGCTAAACATAAATACATGGTATATAACTCATAATTATAATGATTAAGATTATTATCTTAAAAATTAAAGAGATTCGTAATTCCATTATTTAAGTATATATGGATAGTTATTAGATTATCAGCTTTTAATCAAGTATGGTAGTCTTATTTGTAATTTGTATATAATTATTGTTGAATTTTAAAAAAAATTAATGAATTAAATAATATGAAAATATTTTAATGTAAGAAAAATAATAATATATTTTTTAGTATTTTAAAGAGGTGTTATTTGAAGTTTATCTAGAATTTCATTTTTGCTCTTTACTCATAGATAAATTATCTATTTAAATAAATTAATACAAGATAAACAATGATTTTTCTTAAGATACAAGCATTATATTAATTATTTGTTCTTCAAGTTAGTGAGCAAGATAAATGAATAAAAAGATTATAATTGATGCTAATTTTCCAAGCGAAACAAGAGTAGTTTTATTAGGACAAAGCAACAATATAGAAGATATTGAATTTCAAACAACCGTAAGACAACAAAATAAAGGTAACATTTATTTAGCAAAAGTTACAAGAATAGAACCGTCGCTACAAGCTGTTTTTATAGAGTACGGAATGGATAAAAGCGGTTTTTTACCGTTTAGTGAAATCCATTCTAACTATTACAATTTGCCTACCTCGGAGAGAAATTTTCCGGTTAATGCTTTTCCTGAAATAGCTCTTTCAAATATTACGGTTGAGGATGATAAAGAGAAACCGGTTGCTATATATGATTCTTTGGTTGATAGTGAAGAAATTGACCTAAAAACCATAGAAGATTTAGTAGAGAGTAAATTCCAGTCAGAACTTAATTTAGAAGCGGCTGATGATATTGAAATGATTCAAAGTGGTACCCCTGAGTCAAATATTCCGCAATATAAACAATATAAAGTTCAAGAAGTAATAAGAAAAAACCAAATATTATTAGTGCAGGTTACTAAGGAAGAACGAGGAAATAAGTGCGCCGCTTTTACTACTTATATATCCTTGGCTGGTAAATATTGTGTTTTAATGCCTAATAAAGGTTCGCAAAACGGTATATCGCGTAAAATATCAAACGGGGAAGAAAGAAAAAGACTGAAAGATATTTTAAATAAAATAGTAAGCGGTGACAAAAATGCTTATAGCGTCATTGTTAGAACCGCAGGTAGAGGAAGTAGCACCTTAGATTTAAAGAAAGACTATAATTATTTAGCAAGGTTATGGAATAAAATTCGTAAAAGTACTATTAAATTTCCGGCTCCGTGTTTTATTCATGAGGAAGATAGTATAATACGTAAAACCATACGTGATATGTGCGATCACAATGTTAAAGAGGTGGTAATTCAAGGACAAGAGGGTTATGAAGACGCTTCAAAATTTATGCAGGATTTATTACCTTCAGAGCTTGTAAAGCTGAAAGAGCATAAAAGTAAAACTCCTATATTTACTAAGTTTCAAATAGAAGAGCAATTAGTTAAATTATATCAGCCTGTAGTGACGTTACCTTCAGGAGGATATATCGTTATTAATCCTACGGAAGCTCTTATTGCAATTGATGTAAATTCCGGTAAATCAACTTCTGAACAAAATATTGAAGAAACGGCGCTAAAAACTAATTTAGAAGCAGCCAAAGAAGTAGCAAAGCAAGTAAAGCTTAGAGATCTATCAGGTTTGATAGTTGTTGATTTTATAGACATGAGCGAAGCTAAGAATCGTAAAATTATTGAACGATCCTTTAAAGAGTTTTTAAGTCGTGATCGTGCTCGTATACAAACCGGTAATATTAGTCAGTTTGGACTACTTGAATTCTCAAGGCAGAGATTACGTTCTTCTTTCTTAGAAACTAATTCGGCAATTTGTTCTCATTGTAACGGTAAAGGAGTCATTAGAGCAAGTGACGCTAATGCTATGTTAATTTTACGTACTATAGAGAATGAAATTTTTGAAGAAAGAATTGATGTAATAAATGTTTTTACCAATATCGTTTCAGTTATTTATCTACTTAATAATAAACGTGCTGAGATAAAATTTATTGAAGAAAAATATAATATAAAGCTTAATTTTTATTCCGATCCTAATGCTACATCAGATAGTTATTCGATTGAAAAAGTGAAGCTGTTCAAGAAAAATAACAATAATTTTAATTCTGTTAAGCCGGTAATTCAGAATCATAATGCCGATTATACTGAAGAAGAGTTGAAAAAAGAACAGTTACGCAAAAATAAACATAAATGGAAAACAGCTAATAATAGTAATAATGTTGCTAATGAAGTAAAAGATAAGAGTTTAGAGGCAAAAGAATCGGTGGAGCAAACCGTAAGCGTTGTGGAAGAGGTGAAAGTTGTAGAAAGTAATGCCGGCTTAGAAGAAGCACAAGCTGCTCCAAAAAAGACAAAACGTAGATATCGTAATAATAAAACATCAAATAAGAAATGTCCTTCTAATACCGTCGAAGATACGGAAAAGAATGCAGAGTCTTGATTTGAGGGCAATATGTCATTCCTGCGAAAGCAGGAATCCAGTAATCCTTAATGTCACCCCGTGGGCTTGACCACGGGGGCAAAATAATAAAAAATACTAATAATATTAGTATTTTTAGCTGGATCCCGCGATCAAGTCGCGGGATGATAAATGATAAACCTATCCACGCCACAAGGCCTACGCGGGGATGACATAGCAATGCTGTAATGACGCGATAAAAAACATAAACTTAAAATAAAAGTGCAGAAAAGTTTAATTACAAAATGGTTGTGTATAAGTTGTATAATGGTCATAGCGACGATTGTTATAGGGGGGATAACAAGGCTTACCGGTTCTGGTTTATCTATAGTTGAGTGGCGTCCGGTAACCGGTATTTTGCCGCCTTTTAGTTTTGAAAGCTGGCAATCGGAATTTGCTAAATATAAAACTTTTCCTGAATATAACTCCGTTAATTACGGAATTACTTTATCACAGTTTAAGTTTATTTATCTGTTAGAGTTTATACATCGATTACTCGGTAGAATTACAGCTTTAATATATATTGTACCTTTAATATATTTTTATTTTAAAGATGTTATAAAAAATCGTGACATGCTACCTTATATAATTGCTTTGTTGTTATTTTGCGTACAAGGCTTTATAGGGTGGTATATGGTTAAAAGCGGCTTGTTGAATAGCCCGTATGTTAGTCATTTTCGACTTGCTTTTCATTTAATTATCGCCGTAATTATTTATCACATACTTTTTTATCAACTAATAAAAAATCGTTGTGATATTTTGTTAATCCCGTCACAAACAGATTTTAAATTACCATTAATATTTTCCGGTATTGCTATTACTGTAGTATATGTGCAAATTTTTTTAGGTGCTTTAGTTGCAGGGCTTGATGCAGGGCTGATATATAATAGTTTTCCGCTAATGGATGATAGATTTATCCCGATGGAGATAAAAGATAATTTCTTTGATCTTAAAAATTGGTATGATCCGGTTTTTATACAATTCATACATCGTTTAGGCGGCTATAGCGTATTTTTGGTTGTTGTAGTTTTGATAATTTGCTTATTAAAAATAGAGCATCCGAAATTAAATAAGATAGCGTATTTTCTAATGATTGCATTATTTATGCAGGTATCTACCGGAATAATTACTCTTTTATACTCTGTACCTATAATAATTGCCTCTATACATCAGCTTTTTGCTATAATCCTTTTATCTATAATAATTTGGTGCTATTTTTTAATAAAAAGTTCCTAATTTATTAAAAATATGATCATCGGTGTCAATACTCCTATTTCTTCTAGATTAGATAAATATTTAAAACGTCTATATCCCTTATTGACTCAAGGAGTAATAGAAAAAGCATTACGTCAAAAACAAATTACCGTTAATTCTCAGAAAGCAGAAGCGAGTTTAAGAGTAAAGGGCGGCGATAAAATTTTTATTAACGATAAGTTTAATTTACCTGTTAAGCAACCTGAAAAATTAGTTTTTACCGACGCTGAAATTAAGCTAGCGAAGAAAATTACTACCGATTATTTGATATATGCAGATGATGATTTAATAGCTATAAATAAACCTGCAGGTCTTGCTACTCAAGGCGGCACTAAAATAAATTTATCTATTGACTCTGCATTAAAATATTTGAATTATAAAGGTGCTGATTTTAAGCTAGTACATAGATTAGATAAAAAAACAAGCGGTTTGCTCTTAATAGCCAAAAATTATTTAAGTAGTGTAAAACTTCATGATGCTTTTAAAGAAAAATTGGTTGTAAAAACATATTTTGCCGTAACCTATGGGAAGCCAATTAAAAATGTAGGCGAAGTTAGAAGTAATATAGAAAAGAGTAAAGGAAGTACACCTAAAATTACTGATCTTGATATTGAAAATGGTAAACTTGCCATTACTTATTATAAAGTACTTAAATCACTTGATAATAACTTATTTTTAATTGAATTTACGCCGGTTACAGGTAGAATGCATCAATTAAGGTTGCATGCTAAATTATTAGGTTGTCCGATACTTGGAGATGATAAATATGGTAATAAAGAAATAATGCCGTATAGTAAATATATGTTCTTGCATGCTAATAATATATGTTTATCTGAAAAAATTTTTGGTCAAGAGATTAAGTTAGAAGCAAAATTACCGTTTTATTTTAATAGACGTCTTACATAACTTGCTTCTAAAGGTAATTTGTACGTCGATCCGGTACTCGAATCCTCATGTTAAGTGTACGCTGTGGTTCTGCGTTCCGTGTCTCCTTCAAATTTCTTTTTATTAGCTGCGTTATGTAAGACGTCTATTAAGTTTGTGGAGTGTTGCAGTTATGATGCGTAGGTATTTTTTATTGTTGCTTTTTTTTATTACTAATTGTATTGATTGTTTTGCAGATATACAGCAAAGAATCAATGAAGCAGAAAAAGAATATATCAGTAATAGGTTTTTAAATGCCGTTTTTATGTTTGCCGATGATTATAAACCTTTATTAACCGGTGCTAAAGGAATTTTTGCTTTAAATGGTGAGCAATTAAAAGCAAATGAAATGATGCCTATTGCTTCTGCTACAAAGCCTTTTACAGCAGCGGGAATCTTAAAATTACAAGAACAGGCATTATTAAATATTAACGATAAAATTTATAAATATCTTGATCCGGAAATGTGGGGTGGAAAAGTGCCGGATTGGGCATATAAAATATCTATCCATAATTTATTAACGCATAGTAGCGGTATTGCTGAATATTTTAGTTTTGTTAAACTTGATTTAAATATGTCTAAGAAAGAGATTCACAAGAAAATATTACAATTTGTTTCTTCTAAGCCTTTAGAAATATCTATAGGGAAAAATTTTAAATATAGTAATACTAATTTTGTTATACTCGGTATGATTATAGAAAAGGTGGCTAAAAAAGATTTAGCTAACTTTTTTTATGATGAATTTTTTAAACCGCTTAATATGAAATCTACTAGTTTTGCTTCATATAGTGAAGCCGCTAGAATCCAAAAAAACGTTATTAGTTCTAATTATCCGGTAAGATATTTTTTAACGCCTAATAATAGTAATAAACCTATATTTACTCCTGTAACTGCTGATTTTTTAGCAGTTCCTTGTGCTGACGGTGGTATAATATCAACACCGGTTGATCTTATTAGATGGTATAGGGCATTAAATGAGGAGAAAATTCTTTCTAAGAAGTCGTATAAACTTATGACTACTAAATATTTTTTAGCACAAGATATAGAAGGGCGTAAGTCTTATATGGGTTACGGTATTTTTCTTACTGATCTTGATTCTAAGCGTTTAATGATTCATTATACGGGAAAAGCCCTTGGAATACAAAGTGAAGCAGGATATGTTTTGCCTGATAATCTTTATTTTGCTATACTCAGTAACACTATGATAAAAATTCCTGAAGAAGAAAAAGATAAAATTGACATGACAAATCCTTTAAATCAACTTGGAATAATTTATTTTAGAGATGCAATAATAGGGGCAGCTATAAAAAATTAAATAGACTTGTTGTGTAACCTATCTTATAAAGAGGAATTTGAAGGAGACACGGAACGCAGCACCGTAGCGTACACTTAGTACGACGTGAGGATGCGAGTACCGGATTGACATACAAATTACCTTTAGAAGGAGGTTATACAACAAGTCTAATGAAGATAGTTACTTGGAATATTAATTCATTGCGTCTACGGATCGATTTATTAAGAAAATTAGCATATGAACATCAGCCGGATATTATTTTACTTCAAGAAACAAAGGTAGCTGACTCATTATTTCCTCTTGAAGTTATTAAAAATATAGGCTATGAACATGTAATATATTCAGGGCAGAAATCATATAACGGTGTTGCTATTATTTCAAAATTTCCTTTGAATAATGTTTTTTCATTGGAGTTATATAATAGTGATAAAAGGCATATAGCAGCTATAGTTAATGATATAGAAATACATAATTTTTATGTTCCTGCCGGCGGTGATATACCTGATATCGAGGTAAATACAAAATTTAAGCATAAGCTCGAATATGTAAGGTTAATGCAGGAATGGTTAACGACTAACCGTACTAAAAACGATAAAATGATTATTGTTGGGGACTTGAACATTGCTCCGCATGAACATGATGTATGGTCTAGTAAGCAGTTGCGAAATGTTATCAGCCATACCGATATTGAACGCTCGTTATTGGTAGAGCTACAAAATGCGTTAGGTTTTATTGATAGTAGCAGACATTTCGTATCGCTTGACGAAAAATTTTATACTTGGTGGAGTTATAGAAATATAGATTGGAAAAAATCTAACAGAGGTAGGAGACTTGATCATATTTGGGTTAGCGATAATTTAAAAGGTGCATTATTTTCTATGCATTTACTATCAGAAGCACGTGATTGGTCTTCACCTTCGGATCATGTACCATATTTTGTGACTTTTAATTTACAGATGTCATCCCGTGGTCAAGCCACGGGATGACAATAGTATTAAGGAGTAATTAGTGGATATTAAGTTAGGAAAATATAAGCCGACAAAGGAAGAATATATAAAAAGCTTTAAAGATATGCTCCTACTGCGTCGTTTTGAAGAAAAATGCGGTCAGTTATACGGAATGGGAGAAATCGGTGGTTTTTGTCATTTATATATAGGGCAAGAAGCAGTAATTTCTGCAGTAGATATGGTTAAACAAAAAGGTGATAGCACTATTACTAGCTATCGTGACCATGCTCATATTATTTTAGCAGGAACTGAGCCTAAGTATGTTCTTGCCGAGCTTATGGGGCGTGCTACAGGTTGCTCGAAAGGTAAGGGTGGCTCGATGCATTTATTTAATGTACCAAACAAATTTTACGGTGGACACGGTATAGTAGGGGCTCAAGTACCGATAGGCACAGGGCTTGCGTTTGCTGCAAAATATAACGATACGCATAATATTTGTTTTACTTTTTTAGGTGACGGTGCCGTTAATCAAGGTCAGGTATATGAAGCTTTTAATATGGCTGCTTTATGGGGTTTGCCGGTAGTTTATATTATTGAAAATAACGAATATTCGATGGGGACGTCTGTAGCACGTTCTACCTTTATGCGTGATTTATATAAGAAAGGGGCATCGTTTGGGATTAAAGGATTTCAGTTAGACGGTATGGATTTTGAAGAAATGTATGACGGCTCTAAGCAAGCAGCCGAGTATGTTAGAGAAAATAGCTTTCCTCTGATATTAGAGGTAAAAACTTATCGTTATCGTGGGCATTCGATGTCCGACCCGGCAAAATATCGTAGTAAAGAAGAAGTTGAGCAATATAAAGGGCGTGATCCGTTGGTAATAATAAGAAAAACGATACTCGACAATAAATATGTAACCGAAGCGGATTTAAAAGCAATAGAACAGTCGGTAAAAGAAATTATGAAAGAAGCAGTAGAATTCTCAGAAAATTCACCGCTACCTGATGAAGGGGAGTTGTATACACAGGTGTACTGTTAAGGCGTCATTGCGAGGAAAAACTGTAAGTTTTGACGCAGCAATCTCAGGAATTTGTTATGATTTCATGAGATTGTCAGGCAGCCTACGGCTGCTCGCAATGACATTCACGCAGGCAAGCCTCCTTGCAATAACGTTTAATTTAATCAAATAAAAAAGAAAAATGCAAATAACGGTACGTGAAGCGTTGCGTGATGCCATGCAAGAAGAGATGATAAGAGACGACAAGGTTTTCGTCATAGGTGAGGAAGTTGCAGAATATCAAGGAGCTTACAAGGTAACTCAAGGATTACTAGAGCGATTTGGTCCTAAGAGGGTAATTGATACACCGATAACGGAATATGGTTTTGCAGGGCTTGCAGTCGGAGCAGCTTTTGCAGGACTTCGCCCGATAGTAGAGTTTATGACCTTTAACTTTGCTATGCAAGCATTCGATCACATAGTTAATTCAGCTGCAAAAACGCATTACATGTCAGGCGGGCAGGTCAAATGTCCGATAGTATTTAGAGGACCAAACGGAGCAGCAAGTAGAGTAGCTGCACAACATAGCCAAAATTATACAGCTTGCTATTCCCACATTCCGGGATTAAAAGTAGTAGCTCCTTACAGTGCAGAAGATCATAAAGGACTTATGCTTACAGCTATTAGGGACGATAATCCCGTTGTTTTTTTAGAAAATGAAATTTTATACAGTCATAGTTTTGATGTGCCGGAAACAATCGAGCCTATACCCTTTGGTCAGGCAAAAATTTTAAGAGAGGGTAGTAGTGTCACTATAGTAACTTTCTCGATTCAAGTAAAACTTGCCTTAGATGCTGCAAATGTTGTGCAGAATGATAATATTGATTGTGAGGTTATTGATCTTCGCACTATTAAACCGCTTGATACTGAGACAATAATAGAATCAGTGAAAAAAACTAATCGTTTAGTTGTAGTGGAAGAAGGGTGGTTTTTTGCAGGTGTTGGTGCAAGTATAGCTTCTATTGTTATGAAAGAAGCATTTGATTATTTAGATGCTCCGATAGAGATTGTAAGCGGCAAAGATCTTCCCCTTCCTTATGCTGTTAATTTAGAAACACTAGCTCTGCCGAGTGAGAGTGATGTAATAGAAGCCGTTAAAAAGGTTTGTTATTATAGTATTTAATGTATTAGCTTAGTTTTTTTGTCATTGCGAGCAACTGAAAGGAGCGTGGCAATCTCATAAAGCAAGATTCCAGAGATTGCTTTGTCAAAACTTACAGTTTTTTCTCGTAATGACGATGTCAACTTTTTTAGGCATATCTATTTTGCAGCTCTTTTACGGTCGTTAGGGTCAAGTAGAGCTTTACGTAAACGAATAGATTTCGGTGTGACTTCAACTCGCTCGTCATCTTGTATATAGCTGATTGCCTGCTCTAACGTTAAAAGCATTGGCGGAGTTAGCCTTATGGCTTCGTCTTTACCTGTTGCTCTAACGTTGCTCAGTTGTTTCGCTTTTAGTGGGTTTACCTCTAAATCATTATCACGATTATGTTCGCCGATAATCATGCCTCTATATACTTTGTCACTAGGGTTTATAAACATTTTCCCCCTTTCTTCTAGATTCCATAGAGCATATGCGACTGCTGCCCCGTCACCGTTAGAGATAAGCACACCGTTACGTCTTCCCTCGATATTTCCTTTATAATCAGCATATCCATGGAAAATACGATTCATAATCCCTGTGCCTCGTGTTTCGGTTAAAAACTGGCTGTGATAGCCGATTAACCCTCTAGACGGTCCGATAAACGTAACACGGCTTTTACCGCCGCCTGACGGCCTCATATCAGTCATTTCGGCTTTTCTCAGTGCTAAAGATTTTACGACTACTCCAACATAATCATCATCAACGTCAACTTGGATTTCTTCCATCGGTTCTTGCTTATTACCTTTCTCATCAGTTTGGAATAATACTTCGGGTCTGCTAATAGATAGCTCAAATCCTTCACGACGCATAGTTTCAATTAAGATACCAAGTTGTAACTCACCACGCCCTGCAACTTGGAAAGCATTTTTCTCGGCAGCTTCAGTAACTTTTAAGGCAACGTTACTTTCAAGCTCACGCATTAACCTAGCTCCAATTAAGCTCGACGTAACTTTTGTCCCTTCGCTTCCTGCAAGCGGTGAGTCATTAACGCTAAAAGTCATGGATAAAGTCGGCGGATCGATAGGTAGAGACGGTACGGCCTCGGTTACCTCAGGGGAGCAGATAGTATCGGCAACGTTGGCGTTTTCAACGCCTGCTACGGCAATAATATCGCCGGCTGTAGCATCATTTATAGCGATTCGCTCTAAGCCTCTAAAGGCTAATATTTTAGTGATACGTCCGGTTTCAAGTACTTTATTCTCACGATTTAATACTTTTACGTTTTGGTTAATTTTAACAGTGCCGCTTTGTACACGACCTGTTAAAACCCTACCGAAGAAAGAATTATATTCTCTAGTAGTAACAAGCATAGAAAACGGTGCTTTGTCATCGGCTAAGGGTTTTGGTACATGCTGTACTATAAGGTCGAAAAGCGGTGCTAAATCATCTGCTAAATTGTCTAAAGGATTAATTTTATCATCAAAGGTTAAAGATGCTCTACCTGCTCTACCTGATGCATAAACTATAGGGAAGTCAAGCTGATCGTTGTTTGCTTCAAGTGCTACAAATAGCTCAAATACTTCATCGATAACTTCTTTAATTCTTTGGTCATCTCTATCGATTTTATTAATAACGATAATAGGTTTTAAGCCGAGATTTAACGCTTTAGAAAGCACGAATTTTGTTTGCGGCATTGGTCCTTCCGATGCATCGACAAGTAGCACTACACCGTCAACCATGCTAAGGATGCGTTCTACTTCACCGCCAAAATCGGCGTGTCCTGGCGTATCAACTATATTGATACGGATATCGTTCCACATAAGAGCAGTGCATTTGGCAAGTATCGTGATTCCACGCTCACGCTCAAGATCGTTAGAGTCCATAGCACGCTCAGCAACTGCTTGGTTAGCTCTAAATGTTCCGCTTTGTTTAAGCATGTTATCAACAAGCGTAGTTTTTCCATGATCAACGTGGGCAATAATTGCTATATTACGAATAGATGTCATCTTTAAAAATTCTCACAAGTTTACAATAGTTTTTCGTATTATACACTAAAATACCAAAAATTGGAATATAAGTTCTTGAAAAAGAAATTGATTTAACTGTAGAATAAAAATTACTAAGAATTTTTAAACTTTAAAATAAGAGAAATTAATGAACGATAATACAGTTTTATTTATATTTGATTGTGACAATACTTTATTTGGACATTCGCATAATTATATCGGAGAGAGGTTAGGAGGTTTAATAGCACGTAATATACAACATCGCTTTTTTAGCTCCTATGAAGAACGAGAGCAAGAAAAAGTTAGGCTTGAGCAAAAATTTTCTATAGAGCTGATGGAGAAATTCCTAGATAATGAAAATTTAGGTTGGAAAATGAAGAGCAAATAGCACGCCTTTTTAAGAATATTATATTATCCGGTCATAAAATAGTCTGGTCATAAAATAGCTATAGCATCATTTAATGATTATCCTCATGCTGTAAAATATGCATTAGCAAGGTTACTAGGAAAGGAAGATGCAGCAAAAATTTATATAAAATCAGCTTTACCTTCTAATAATTTTGAAGAAATACAAAATTGTACTAAAAAAGAATATATAAGAGAAATAATTAATAATACCGAAATAACTGTCAATGCTGCAAAAGACTATGGTATTACAGTAGTTTTGGTTAAGAACAAAGGAACAGAGCATATTCATGAAGCTTTTTTTTATATGAATTTAATGAAATGAACAGCATGAAATTTATGTTGAGCTAGAAGAACCGGCTACTGAACCTTTGCTTAGTGATGGAGAGAGTACCTATTTAAGTCCTGAAGCAATAAAAGCTATTTCGTTTGAACCTATTTCTAGTGATTATTATTCGGATGGCGAATATATACCATGGGGAGGCGGGAATGTGCCAATGTTAGGTAAAGGTTAAGTTTTTAATTATAGACAAATTGCTTGATGTTATTTATTCTTAGATTAATAAGGGTGTTGCTCCAGTGTCATTCCCACGTAGTCGGGAATCCAGTCATCTTGAATGTCATCCCGCGACTTGATCGCGGAATCTCAGGATATTGCCTGTGACACAAGATCCCGTGGTCAAGGCACGGGATGACAATTTTAGCCGATACCGTTTAACCTAAAAGGATCAAGGATGATATACCGAATATTATGTTTATGCATATTTATAATAAATTTCTCAACGATTACGGAGGCACAAAATGTGCCAATTAAAGAAGATAATTTTAAAGTTAGAGTAGCTGTTGCTGATGTACAATCTATATTGGAAGGTTCGATCGCTATAAAAGATTTGCGTAATAAAATCGAAAAGCTTAATCATAAAATTCAAGAGAATATTGCTGCAAAAGAAGCAGAATTTAAACCGCTGGAAGAGAAGCTGCTAAATGAGCGTTCTCATTTAAGTGAAACTGAATTTGAGCATAAAGTAAACGAATTTAATGCAAAAGTTAGCCACGTTAGAAAAGAAATTCAGATTAAGAAAACAAAGCTTGAACAAGCCCACGCTGAGGCTATGAGTAGAGTCCATGAAACAACTATTACAATAATTAGTGAACTTGCCGAGAAATATAACCTTAATTTGGTAATTCCAAGTGCTCAAGTCTTATATGCCAAAAATAATTTGAATATAACTTCCGAAGTGACTTTTATGTTGAATGAGAGATTAAAAGAAGTAACGATAAACTATTGATAGTGTTGTATGGATTTTTGTGTGTCATTCCCGAGTAGGTGGTAATCCAGAAAAATAACTTCAATATTACAGAAGTTACATATTTGATAAAATAAATCTATAAAAACTAGTTTTTATAGATTTTACTGGATTCCCGCCTACGCGGGAATGATATAAACAAGAGAGTATTTAATATGGCAGAATTTACACCGATTACAATTGCATACGGGGACGGTATAGGTCCTGAAATAATGGAGGCAGTGCTTTATATATTACGTAAAGCCGAGGCTCGTATTCGTTTAGAAACCATTGAAGTAGGTGAAAAGCTTTACAAGAAGCATTATACTTCAGGCATAAGCGAGGAAAGCTGGGAATCAATACAACGCACCGGTATTATACTTAAAGCCCCGATTACTACTCCGCAAGGTGGAGGATATAAGAGTTTAAATGTCACGATTCGTAAAACATTACAGCTTTTTGCTAATATTCGTCCTGCCGTTTCGTTTCATCCTTTTACTAGAACATTACATCCAAATTTGAACCTAACTATTATACGTGAGAATGAGGAAGATTTATACGCAGGTATAGAATACCGTCAAACGCACAATATGTATGAGTCAATGAAGTTGATAAGTCATACAGGATGTGAGAAGATTATTAGATATGCTTTTGAATATGCAGTAAAAAATAACCGTAAAAAAGTCATGTGTTTAAGCAAAGATAATATTATGAAATTTTCCGATGGGGTTTTGCATAAAGTATTTAATGAGATTGCAAAAGAATACCCGCAAATTAATAACGCGCATTATATTATCGATATCGGGACGGCAAGGCTTGCTACCAAACCGGAAATATTTGACGTTATCGTAACTTCTAATTTATACGGTGATATCATATCTGACGTAGCTGCTGAAATTTCAGGCTCGGTAGGTCTTGCAGGTTCTGCAAATATTGGGCAGCATTATGCGATGTTTGAAGCGGTACATGGAAGTGCTCCCGATATTGCCGGTAAAGATATCGCAAATCCGTCAGGGCTTTTAAATGCTGCAATAATGATGCTAGTACATATAGGGCAGGGTGATATTGCTACATTAATCGAAAATGCTTGGAAAAAAACTATAGAGGATGGCGTTCATACAGCCGATATATATAACGAGCAGAGTTCTAGTAAAAAAGTCGGTACAAAAGAATTTGCCGAAGAAGTAACGAAAAGATTAGGACAGTTACCGACAAAGCTACCTAAAGCAGATTATCCCTTAATTGCTGAGAAGCAAGAAAGCAATATAGATTATAAAATTGATACTAAAGAAGTTAAGAAATTGGTTGGTACGGATATATTTGTGAATATGAATGTATCTTCCGCTCATGATATAGCAGATAAAATTAATAAACTTGATCTTGGTAATTTTGAGTTAAAAACAATCTCGTCAAAAGGATTAAAGCTGTGGCCTCGTGATACAAGGTTTGAAACTGTTTCCGATCATTGGTGTTGTCGTTTTATGAATAAAGACGGTACAGAAATAAAGCATTTAGATATAACAAGATTGCTTGAAGCTTTAAGCACAGCAAATATCGATTTTATCAAAGTAGAGAATCTGTTTGAATTTGACGGGGTTGCAGGTTATAGCTTGGCTCAAGGTGAGTAAAAACGTCATTGCGAGTGAACTTTAGTTCGTGAGGCAATCTCAGGACTTGTGCATGAGATTGCTTCGTCAATTATTTCATAATTTCCTCGCAATGATGAAAAAAGGATAAACACAATGACACTATACTATATAGGAATTTTATTAGTAATTATTGGATTATTTGCTATATTTTCAGGAATAATCGGTTTTTTTAGATTTCCTGATTTTTATACTAAATTACATGCAGCAAGTGTTATTGAGAGTTTCGGCGTGCCTATTTGCTTAATAGGTTTTGCGTGCATTGAAGCAGATATTGTGAACTCTGTTAAATTAATTTTAGCGGCTTTATTGATTTTTATACTAAATCCGGTAGCAACTCATGCACTTGGTAAAGCATCTTTATTTATGAAAATTAGAGCTGATAGTACCGTCATTGCGAGGAAAATTACGAAGTAATTGACGAAGCAATCTCAGGATGCTTGATAAGATTGCCACGTCGAAATTACGTTTCTCCTCGCAATGACGTTAAATTTTAATAACCATATGACAGTAAAGACAGCTTTAAATTTTGATCTCGGCAATTACCTACTTAACTTAATTGCTTTTTTATTGATCTTAATCTCGATAAAAATAATTTTTGCTAAAGATTTACTAAATGCAGTGATTGCTGCTTCTGTATTTAGCTTATTAATTGGTGTATCCTATCTTATTATGGATGCTCCTGATGTCGCAATGACCGAGGCAGCACTTGGAGCTTGCTTATCAACATGCGTATATTTGAATTTGTTGCGTAAATTACCTTCGGATTTAAAGAATATTGAGAGAACTAATATTATTCCAGCAAGTTTAATATGTTTATTGTTTGTAGTAATTCTTGCTTATATGGGGCTAGAATTACCGAATTACGGTGATGATCATGCTCCTATTCATATGCATTCAAGTAAATATTATATCGAAAATACCTCTAGAGATATAGGTATACCTTCTTTTGTTGCGGCTATTCTTGCAAGTTATCGTGGATATGATACTTTAGGTGAAACTAGCGTAATTTTAATTGCAGGAATTGCCGTGCTGTTGATATTTTCAAGAAAGTCTGATGATGCCATACCGCGACTTGATCTCGGTATCTCAGGACACAGCAGGCGATACAAGATCCCGTGGTCAAGCCACGGGATGACAAATCCAATAATAAAATATATTACTAGTTTTATAATACCTTATATAATTTTATATAGTATATATATTCAGCTTAACGGTGAGTCTTCGCCGGGTGGTGGGTTTCAAGCAGGTGTTATATTTGCATCTAGCCTTATTGCTTATGATTTAGTTTACGGTAACCGAAAATTAAGCCGATATTTTCCTCCTAACGTGCTAGTTTGTATTGCGGTTTTAGGTGTAGCAATATATGCAATTGTAGGAACAATATCACTCTTTTTTAACGATAATTATTTAAATTATTATTCACTAACAAAGTTTATCAATGATAAGCTACTTGCTCAGCATATTGCGATAGTTATTGTTGAAATTGGTATAGGTTTAACTGTTGCAGCTATTATGTACTTAATTTACAACGTATTTAATAATTATGAATAGTCTATTTGTACTAATTAAGCGTGAATTGATAGTGCAGAATCGCATTAATAATATAATTAAATATCTAGTTATATTTTTTTATTTTGCATAATTAGTACTGTTTTAATTAACAGTGAAAGGGACATTAACAAATTCGGTTTAATTTTTTCGGTCATTTGTTTATTAATTTCATTAATCGGTTTTTCTTCGGTTATATTTAAATCTGATTTGGAAGACGGAAGCTTAGAGTTATTATTATCAATTGTTAGTCATGAAAAAATTATATTGGCTAAATTTTTTGCTATATTTATCAGTAGTACGATAGGGCTGGTTTTTGTTTTACCCATTATTTATGTCTTGTTTGATAAAACTTTGCTTGAGATAATATTTTTCTTTATTAGTGTATGGATGATATTAGTGTTATCAAGTAGTTTAGTAGTGTTATCCGGTAGTGTGCAATGTTATTTTAAGAAGAATGCTAACTTTGTCGGTACGTTTATCATGCCGTTATTAATTCCGAATATTATAATGACAGGTTTAATATTACAAGATAATAACTTACAATTAATTTTTATTATGATAGGAATTAATTTAGTATTTTTACCGATTTCATTCTTCTTGAGTTCCTGTTTAATTAAAAATATTTATAATATTACGTGATTTTGCTTTATTTTTACTAATGTAGTGATATAAAATAAGATGAATATTATTAATAAATTTTTTGAGCAAAATATATGTGGCAGGCTTTACGAAGGTTAATGGCAGCAAATCCTATGGGATTTTTTCTGTGGTCTATTATCACTAAATGGTATTTAATTATAGCAGTTGCTTCCTTAATTACTTTATATTATACAGTATTGGGCTTAAAAAAAATTGGGTTTATAGATTATTTTACTGAAACTACAGTCGAGATATTAGATACAACTAAAGCAGTTGCTCAAAATTGTACTACAAAACTCGGTCCTAATTGGAATCGTTTAGTTAGTTTTTGGAATTGCTTAAGTGATCCTGGCGAATATAAGCATGAAGAAGGGACAGGAGCAAAAGTGTTAGAAGATGAAATAAATAAGCTTACGCCAAAACAAGCAGATAGTGCTGTAGACGCTGAACGTCCTATAATAAATCCTTATGAAGCACTAGAAAATCCAAATAATCTTAATCGTACCCCAAGCGGTAGTGATAATAATCGTTAATTTATGTCACTTTAATATTTATATGTCGGATACTGAAGATAATAAAAACAAACAAACAACACGTCGTGATTTTATGGTTCTAACGGCTAGTAGTGTTGCAGCAATTGGGGCAGCATGTACTCTTTGGCCTCTCGTTGATTCTTTGAACCCTTCTGCGGACGTGCTAGCTTTATCATCAATTGAGGTTGATTTATCAAATATTGCGGTAGGTCAAACAGTTACGGTTAAATGGCAAGGTAAACCGGTTTTTATCACTAACCGTACGCCTGACAAAATAGCTGAAGCAAGAGCCGTTAAAATGTCAGAGCTGATCGATCCTGAAGCAGATGAAGCACGTGTGAAAGCAGGGCATGATAATTGGCTTGTGACGATCGGGATCTGCACGCATTTAGGTTGTGTACCGCTTGCTAATCAAGGTGAATATGATGGATGGTTCTGTCCGTGCCATGGTTCACAATATGATTCTTCAGGTAGAGTTAGAAGAGGTCCTGCTCCTTTAAATTTAGCTGTGCCGCCTTACACTTTTATTAGCGACAAAAAAATTAGAATCGGGTAATTATTTATGAATGAAGATATTACCCCTAAAAAGCCTAATGCTATTATAGAATGGATAGATTATCGTCTTCCTATTTTTGCGTTCCTAAAGCATTTTAGTCATTATCAAACTCCGAAAAATCTTAGCTATTTGTGGAATTTAGGCTCTATTGCCGGTATTGCGTTAGTGATTCAGATAATCACCGGCGTCATACTTGCTATGCACTATACTCCGCATGTTGATCATGCTTTCGATAGTGTTGAGCGAATCATGCGTAACGTGAATTACGGTTGGTTACTGCGTTATACTCATGCGGTAGGTGCATCGATGTTTTTTGCCGCCGTATACTTACACATAGCAAGAGGTTTGTATTACGGCTCTTATAAAGCACCTAGAGAACTGCTTTGGCATATCGGTATCATCATTTTTCTAACCATGATGGCTACTGCTTTCATGGGTTACGTGCTGCCTTGGGGGCAGATGAGCTACTGGGGAGCAACGGTTATTACTAATTTATTTTCCGCTATTCCGTTAATAGGGGAATTCATAGTTACGTGGTTATGGGGTGGTTTTTCTGTTGATAACCCGACATTAAATAGGTTCTTCTCACTGCATTATTTATTGCCGTTTATTATTGTTGCTTTAGTGATGCTGCATTTAGTGGCCTTGCATCAGCATGGTTCAAATAACCCAAAAGGTATAGATGTTAAAAGCCCTAAAGATACTATTCCGTTCCACCCTTATTATACCGTAAAGGATTTTGTCGGTTTCGGAGTTTATTTCATAATATTTGCCTATTTTATTTTTTACGAACCTAATTATTTAGGACATCCCGATAATTACATTCCAGCAAATCCGTTAGTTACGCCTGCCCACATTGTTCCTGAATGGTATTTTCTGCCGTTTTATGCAATACTTAGAGCCGTGCCGTCTAAGCTTGGTGGGGTGCTATTAATGTTCGGAAGTATATTTGTGTTATTTTTACTACCTTGGCTTGATACTTCAAAAGTTAGAAGTAGCAATTATAGACCGATATACCGAATGGCTTTTTGGATATTTATGGCAGATTGTTTATTGCTTGGTTATTTAGGCGGGCAGCCGGCAGAAGAGCCGTATATTACCATTAGCCGTTTTGCTGCTTGTTATTACTTTTTTCATGTCTTAGTAGCTCTGCCGCTGATAGGTAAATATGAAAAACCGCTGCCATTGCCGGAGGAGTTGTAAGAGTTAAGTCATTGCGAAGAGATGTCATTGCGAGGAAATTGCATAGCAATTGACGAAGCAATCTCAGGAGTTTGTTATTATTTCATGAGATTGCCGTGTAGCCTATGGCTGCTTGCAATGACGTTTTTTGTATTATACAAATTTATGAAGTAACCAATAGTATATTATAGTAACTAATAAGAAAAATGGTATACTCTATACTGGTGTTACTTTTAATTTAAAAAAGAATATATCAACACAAAAATGATACAATTAAGGAGTTTAGTAAAAATTGCAAAATTTTAGTATTTTATGAGATTAATCAACTATGAATTCAGCAATAAATAGAGAAAAACAAATTAAAGCCGGTTTAAGAAACAAAAAAATTAAATTAATAGAACAAACAAATATAAATTGGGATGATTTGTATAATGAAATTATTCTGTAATAAAAACATCATTGCAAGGAAAGACAAAATCTCAACACAACAATCTTATAAAATAATATATAAACTCCTGAGATTGCTTCGTCAACATTTTCAATTTTTCCTTGCAATGACGACTCAAAAAAATTTATGAAAACTAAACTACTTATCTCTATCATCATACTACTAACTTCGTGCTTAAGTTTAGCCAACGAAGAAGTATTACATCCAAAAAAGATGAAGTGGTCGTTTGACGGCGTATTTGGTACAGTTAATCGTGAAGCAGCACAAAGAGGTTTTCAGGTCTATAAAGAAGTTTGTAGTGTCTGTCACGGTTTAAACAATTTATATTACCGTAATCTTAAAGATATCGGCTTTTCGGATGACGAGATAAAAGAGATTGCCAAAGGCTATACGATACAAGACGGACCTAATGATGATGGTGAGATGTTTGACCGTCCCGCTTTTCCCTCTGATCGTTTTGTACCTCCTTACCCTAATGAGCAAGCAGCAAGAGCAGCTAATAACGGTGCCCATCCTCCTGATTTATCGTTGATAATAAAAGCACGTCATGACGGAGCTAATTATATATATTCGCTACTTACCGGCTATACCGAACCGCCGGCAGATTTTAAGCTGATGCAGGGAACTCATTATAATCCCTATTTCCCTGGCGAGCAAATAGCAATGCCGCCGCCGCTTACAGACGGGCAGGTAACCTATATGGACGGTACTAACGCAAGTGTAGAGCAGATGTCGCAAGACATTGTGGTATTTCTACAATGGGCAGCTGAGCCGGAAATGGAACATCGTAAATCTATGGGTCTTAAAGTTATGATGTTTTTAGCGGTATTTACTATCTTTTTCTATATTGCAAAAAACCGCATTTGGTCTAATTTAAAGTAATTGTTGAGTGGATCAGTTTTCCTATTATTGGCGTTGTTGCATGGATCATTAAACATGTTCGATGTCATTTCTGCGAAAGCAGGAATCTAGTTTTTTAATCTAATTATAAATTTTTATATAGTTTGCTGTGTTTTTATCATTTTTTACTGGATTCCTGCTTTTGCAGAAATGACATAAATAATCAGTCCATGCTGCCCCTTGTTGCCTCTTTCTTAGTATAATGACTTATCTTTTATACTTATCCTAAAATTTATATAGATAGGTATTTATGATTACTTTACTTGTGGCGATAACAGGATTTATGAGTTCAATAATTCCTGACATTTTGAAAATATATAAAGATATTAACGACAAAAAACACGAGATAAATATTTTAGACCGTCAAATTGCTAATAACAAAAACTTAATCAGTCTAAAACTTTTACAGAGCTTACCATATCACAAGAAATGGCATAGCAATACTCTCTGTACTCCACTTATAAATCAGGTGTTAGTTGGGTTGATGCTTTAAATGGCTCGGTAAGACCCGTGCTTGCCTATAGCTTTTTTGCAATGTATGGAGGAGTTAAATATGTTCAATATAAATCGTTAAAAAGTTCTGCTCTGCTAGTTGAATATCTAGATATATTATGGAGCATAGAAGATCAAACTATTTTTGCGGAGATTATTAGTTTTTATTTTGGGCAGTGTACTTTCAGCAAATTATGGAAATATAAGACTTGAATTTTAAATAGATAATTTTATATATTTAAATATATAACTAACAAAATTAATGGTGGTTTTATGTTAAAGAGCGTAAGATTATATATTCCGTCTATAGCAGCTATGATTTTATCTAGTAATATTGCAATAGCTAATAAGAATTATGATTCCGGTAATGCAACGCCACTGCGTCAGGTAGCAGATTTAATAGATAATCAAATTACAAATATTGATAATTTATTTAAAAATAGATTGCCGCTTTATGAATCTAATAGCATAAAAAGCAATTTTATTACTAAAGATAAGAAGTATATTATTGTTATGGAAGTACCTGGCTTTGATAAAAGTCAAATTAAGGTTAAAGTAAACGGTAATAAATTATTTATTACAGGGAATATAGAAGAAAAAAATAAAGCTGATGATTCAGATAATTATATGAATAAAAATTTTAATTATGTAATATCATTATATGAAGATGTAGATCAGGCAAATATCTCGTCAAGCCTTAAGAATGGAATACTTACTATTATTCTACCTCGTATTGAGATTAAAGAACAAGAAGCAAGAGAGATAGTCATTGATTAATCAAGCATTGCTAAATATTAGCATTTAATTTTTCTGAAACAAAACCTTTCTCTATATAGTTAGGTAATTTTATTAGCTTATGCTTTAGTTCATTATCTACTCCTATGGTTTCAAATTTTCGATCGACTAAGAACATTATAGGTTTAGTGTTATGAATAAAGCAGAAGTCAAAATTCGGTTTGTTATCAAAATATCGATTAACACGAGGAAAATGATAAGCATGAGTAACAATAGCAATTGCGGCATTACTTAAGTCAATATTACCGTTTTCATGCTCTTTATATAGAGTGTTAAATTGTCCGCGCCGGTATTGGTTTGGTATTCCGGCAGCGTAAAAATATAAAAATTTTCTTTTGGATAATCGGTAATAATATTTTTATCAAGCGCTTCTTGTAGTCATTTATTATCATACGCTCCGCCGTTAAACAAAATCATCGGTCCGTATTTTTTCAATTCTTCATATGTTAGGCTAGATATTTGCTTATCAAGTTTTTTAGTTGCTACTGCTCTTGCAATCTCTATCTATGCCAAGCCTCATCCTATTATATCCGTCCTCTTTATCTGCAGCCTCTATATTTTGAGTATCGGAATTGATAGGTATTTTGATATAAGAATGTCTTGCAGATTTTTTCATTAGCAGGATCAAACTCTAGATTATTTACGGTTATTACCTGCTCAAAATGTTTATTTTGAGTAAATTTTTGATAACTCTGAAATCCTAGAACCGAGGCTATAGCTATAATAAATATAGAAATAGCAGTAGTAAAGTTTTTCTAGTTTTGCATGTTGCGATAAAAATAATAAGGTTGAAATATGAAAAGGTCATACCAAAGCTTGACCATGGTATCAAGAAAAATAACTTTTAGTAATTTATTCGCTTTTTAGCTTTGCTAGATCTTGAGGGGTAGGCAGGAATTTTTCAAGCTTTTTAGGTAATGTTGCTGTAAGCTTAAATTGTGTACTCCTATTGGTTTTGGATGCCTTCTATAGCGTATTCTACAGTAATACCTTGTTTTTCTTCGCACAAAATTAATCCAATTTTAGGATTGTCCGAATTATCTTTAATTGTGCGCTCCATTAAATTAAGATAAAAATTTAGTTTACCGGCATATTCCGGCTTAAACTTGCCGGTTTTTAATTCGATAACAACATACATAGCATTTGAGTTTTATGTGATAAAAAACTAAATCCAAATAATAATCTTCTCCCTCAAGTTCTATATGATACTGATTGCCAACAAATGCAAAACCTTGTCCTAACTCTAATAAAAAGTTTTTAATATTATCTATTAATTTATTTTCTAAATCTCGTTCTATTATTTTACCTTGAATATCTAAAAATTCTAAGTTATACGGTTCTTTTATAATCGACCTGGCTAAATCGGACTGTAGCTCAGGTAAAGTATTGGAAAAGTTATTTATACCTTTCGCTGAGCTTTCATGTAAATTACTTTATAATTTGCAAAGATAATACATTTCTTGACCAACCATTTTCGATGGTTTGTTGTGCATACCAAATTCTTTGATTTATATTTTTTAGTTTTGAAAAAATAATAATATTATGACTCCATGGGATTTCTCCAACCGCCTGTTGGAGAATTTGGTCATTATTATATTCTGCAAAAAACTGACGCATATAAGAAAGGTTTTGATATGATAATACTTTAATTTTAGGAAATTCTTTACGCAAATCATCAGAAATATTTTGAATCACTTTTGATCCCCATTTTTCTTTATTCTGACGTTCTAAAATTAATTTTCCTATATGCCAATAAAGAACTATCAATTCTTTATTTGCTGCTAAATGGGCTCTAATACGAGCTTTGCTAATTTCTTGTTTTAAATTTTTAATTAAATTAGTATATGATTCATTACTTAAAGTATTGCTCATTGATTTTCACTACTTCTTACCACCCGCATTTATAGCAAGGTTTGCGGAAACAAATTCTTCAAGGTCACCGTCAAGCACCCCTTTAGTATCGGAAGTTTCATAATCGGTACGTAAATCTTTTACCATTTGATAAGGTTGCAAAACATATGATCTAATTTGGTGTCCCCAGCTATTATCGGTTTTAGAGGCATTCTGCTCGTTAACGCTATCGGTACGTTTTTGCATTTCAAGCTCATAGAGTTTGGCTTGAAGCATTTTCATAGCTTGAGCTTTATTTTTATGCTGCGATCTATCGCTTTGGCATTGTGCTACCGTACCGGTCGGTATATGAGTGATACGTACAGCTGAATCGGTAGTATTAACGTGCTGCCCGCCGGCTCCCGATGCTCTAAAAGTATCGATTCTTAAATCTTTATCCTCAATAGTAATTGCTATATTATCATCAATTTCGGGATATACCCAGCTACTTGCAAAGCTAGTCATTCTTTTACCGGCTGCATTAAACGGAGAAATACGCACTAATCTGTGAACGCCAGCTTCGGTCTTAAACCAGCCGTAAGCACGCTTTCCTATTATCCTAATCGTACATGATTTAATGCCTGCCTCTTCGCCGTTAATCATATTGATTATTTCGGCTTTAAAGCCGAGTCTTTCGGCAAAACGCAAATACATACGCATCATAATAGACGCCCAGTCATGGCTTTCAGTTCCCCCGGCTCCAGCATTAATCTCTAAAAAGCAATTATTACCGTCTGCTTCACCTGAAAACAAACATTCCGTTTCAAATTTGGCAGCAATGATGCTTAAATTTTTTAAGTCCTGTTCAATTTGTGAAAGTGTTTCTAAATCGTTTTCGGCTTCAGCCATTTCTTCAAGTTCTAAAGCATCTTTTAAATTGGATTTGAGTTTATTAAAAGCGTTTAGTTTTTCTTCTAAATTACTTTTTTCTCGCAGTAATTTTTGAGCATTAGCCTGATCATTCCATAAACTAGGATCGGCTGTTAACTCTTCTAACGCGTTCAGTCTTTCAGTTGATGCTTCAACGTCAAAGTGACCTCCAAAGTAGTTCTAAAGACTGCTCAATTTTTTTTACATAATTTTCTATTTCAGCTCGCATTATTTTTTCCTGTTATAAATTTCGATTTTGTTATATATTATCGTGGTTTAGTGTCATCCTGCGACTTGATCGCGGGATAACAGACAATAAACAAATGCAAATTATATCACAATAATTATGAATCATCAAAAATATATAAGGAACTTCTCAATAATCGCCCATATTGATCACGGTAAATCTACGTTAGCCGATAGGTTAATTGAACATTGCGGCGGCTTGCAGGCTAGGGAAATGAGCCAGCAAGTGCTAGATTCGATGGATATTGAAAAAGAGAGAGGTATAACTATTAAGGCACAAACCGTGCGGCTTGTATATAAAGCTAAAGACGGTAACACCTACTATTTGAATCTAATGGACACTCCCGGGCATGTCGATTTTGCTTATGAAGTTAGTAGGTCACTTGCTGCTTGTGAAGGCTCGTTATTGGTAGTTGATAGTACGCAAGGAGTAGAAGCACAAACGCTTGCCAATGTTTACCAAGCAATCGAGAATGATCATGAGATTGTACTGGTGCTTAACAAGCTTGACCTACCGGCGTCAGAACCTGAACAGGTTAAGCAGCAAATAGAGGATATAATCGGAATCGATACAAGTGAGGCTGTGCTAATCTCTGCTAAAAGCGGTATAGGGATTGATTTAGTTTTAGAGGCTATAGTAAAGAAATTACCTCCGCCAAAAGAAAGTAGTTCTGATATTTTGAAAGCTTTGCTTGTTGATAGTTGGTATGACCCATATCTTGGCGTGGTTATTTTAGTACGTGTTATTGATGGCTACTTACGTAAGAATATGCGTATTAAAATGATGGCTACTAACTCAGTTTATACCGTTGAGAATGTTGGCTATTTTACTCCGAAAAAACATATTTCGGATGTTCTGCATGCAGGCGAAATCGGCTTCTTTACTGCGGCTATAAAGCAAGTAGCGGATTGTAAAGTTGGGGATACTATCACTGATGAAAAAAAGCCTTGTGAGCAAGCTCTACCGGGTTTTAAACCAAACTTACCCGTAGTGTTTTGTGGCCTTTATCCAACGGATAGCTCGGAATTTGAGCATCTAAAGGATTCACTGGCTAAATTACGCCTTAATGATGCTAGTTTTGAGTATGAAATGGAAAGCTCTTCGGTACTCGGAGTAGGTTTTAGATGCGGCTTTTTAGGGCTGTTACATTTAGAGATAATCCAAGAACGTTTAAGTAGGGAATTCGCTTTAGATTTAATCACTACCGCTCCAAGCGTGGTGTATAAAATTCATATGCGGGACGGTGAGAACTTAGAGATACATAACCCAGCAGATTTGCCTGATGTACAAAAAATCGAATCAATGGAAGAGCCTTGGATTAAGGCAACTATAATGGTACCTGATGAGTTTTTAGGTGCGGTACTATCGCTTTGTACGGAAAAGAGAGGGATGCAGCTTGATCATAGCTATATAGCAAATAGGGCTAAAATAATTTATAAATTACCGCTAAATGAGATAGTTTACGATTTCTACGATCGTTTAAAAAGCTGTTCTAAAGGTTATGCAAGTTTTGAATGGCAAATGGATGTTTATGAACCTTCCGAACTTGTTAAGCTTGGGATTTTGGTTAACGCAGAGGTGGTTGATGCACTATCCACAATCGTACACCGCTCACGTGCCGAGCAAAGGGGGAGGGCATTATGCGTAAGGTTAAAGGATTTAATACCGAGACAGCAGATTGATATAGCAATTCAAGCAAGTATAGGTAGTCGTATTATCGCTCGTGAGACTATTAAAGCCCTACGTAAAGATGTTTTATCTAAATGTTACGGCGGTGATATAAGTCGTAAACGTAAATTACTTGAGAAACAAAAAGCAGGTAAAAAGAGAATGAGACAGTACGGTAATATCGAAATTCCGCAATCTGCGTTTATTGCAGCTTTAAAAATAGGTGATGACTAAAACTTTTTTATTTTATATAAAGAAAACGCTAGACGTTATAATAAAGATTTGTTATAAGGAAGTATCTGAATCTTCCAGATGCTTCTAATGTTCCTCGGTAGCTTAGTGGTAGAGCAAACGGCTGTTAACCGTTCGGTCGCTGGTTCGAGTCCGGCCCGGGGAGCCATTCCTCAATTTTTGACAACTTTACGAATGAATCAAACGGCGAATGCAGCATAAAGTCAAGCTTTTTGCCTGTTAATTTAATTGAAAACACAGTTTTTATTATGTGTCTTTTTCCCTCAGCATTCGACAAAACAAAATATTGATGTGCATTGGCAACTAAATTTAGTACATCTATCATTTTGTCCGTAAAACAATCATCACCTTTATTATGCTCTGCTATCTCTAACATTACTTTATCACGACGTGTTGTTAATTTATATTTATCTTCCTCGTATTCTTCATTTATAAATATACCTTCTAAAAGTTTACTTCTAAGCTTATCAAGGCTATTTTTTACACTGATAAGCTCTTTATTTAATTCTGTTATTCTTGTGTTATAATAATCTTTTTCATATTTTGCCGATTCTTTAACACTTTTAATTATTTTGCTCAATAAATCAGGCTCAATATACATTGATGCAAAAACTTTTTCTATTTGTTCTATAATTCTTTAGTAACAATAGGCTTGTAAATGTTGAGGGTAGTATTTGTTGCCTTTTTTATAATGTATTACTCCGTGATAAAAAGTATTATTTAATATTTTATGTCCGGCAATGGGGCGTATTAGGTGTGTTAGTTAACCCTTATGCACTTGGTACAGGCGACAGTATAAGAAATAAGATTTATGCAGGATATCGATATTGCCATAAGACATCCTGAATCTTTTGCCGTTGCTAGGAAATGATCAACTAGCTTTTCTTGCTGCTTCCATAGTACGAATACGATTTTAATATGAGGCCATTCATTACGCTATGCTAATTTTAAATCATATCTTGCTTGTAAATTAATTCATAACTGGGCTGAAGTGTGAAAATATTTACCTAATCTCAGTGCCATATCAGTCGTAAGAGTGCGTTTGCCATGCACTAGCAACGCCAAGTAAGAAATCATCGCCTATTTAACTATCAAAACCGACAGTACTGCTGGTTGAGTTAGATTTATAACCGCTTAGATTATTTTGTGCCTTTTGAGGACTATTGCCGACAAAAGGACTAGTAGCCCACGTACCGAAATCTACTTTTGTCTCATCACCGGCAGAAATAGAGAATATTTTTAAAGACATAGATACGGAAGAAAAGATAAGGGAGTTGTTTGATAAAAATTATCAAGTTCAAGAAGAAAAAATTGATAATATAGTTAAGTCACTAAATGAAGAAAATAAGTTTGCGATACTTCGCAGAAATCTAACTAATAAAAGTACCTCAGAAATAAAAATATAGTTGAGAAAATAAACAGAATGCAAGTTGATATAGGTAAAGTATTGTTACTCGGTAGTGCAGGAATAGGTAAAATCACGTTAATGCATTATCTATCTTATAAATGGGGAAAAGAAAAACTATGGAGCAACAAATTTGATTATGTATTTAGAATCAGGTTAAAGGAATTGTTAAGCTGGACAGTACGTTATGGTACTAATATAGATGATGATATACTAAGTTGTTTTGTCCATTATTGTTTAGATTCTAAAGATATACAACTTGAAGATATAAAAAGCATACAAGATAAAGATAGGATATTATTACTACTGGATGGTTATGATGAGGTAGCGTTTTTATCACAGAGTAATCGTGATTACCGAGATATTATGGATTCGGTATTTCAGTATAAAAATATCGTAATGAGTTCTAGGCCTAATGCGGTTATAGAAGAAATGAGCAACAGATTTGAGCAGAAAGTAGACAATACAGGCTGGGATAGTGAGGGAATAGAGCAATATGTACATAAAAATTTTGAGTATGATAAAGAGCTTGGAACACCATTAAAAATCTTTTTGGATACTCATGGCCAAATAAAAGAAATATGTGCAGTTCCTATCAATACTGCATTAATATGTTTGGTTTGGAGCGATCAAGCAATAAGGGATCAATTTCAAAAAAAACAGTAATCAAGATTTTAATATAAGTCGTTTATATAGTGAAATAATAAACTGACTTAATAATAGGCATCTAGAAAAAAACAAATTATTATTTCACTATATAAACGACATAAATATAAAAATAAAACTGAAGCTGATAATCACTTAAAAAACAAAATGAGTTTTTTAGAGCAAATAGCTTATGAGTCGTTTGTTGCAACAGGGAAGTGAGTAGAGAACAAAGTAGTAGAAAGCAAGAAAGATATATTAGATATAGACGAAGTTATAGAACAAGGGCTATTAAGAATAGAAGGGCAAAATTTTCAATTTATTCATTTAACATTTCAAGAATATCTAGCTGCATGTTATTTAAAAAATCAGTTAGCAGATAACAACACAAAATATACAGCAGCAAATTTTATAGGTGCGCATCGAAACGATCCGAAATATCTAATGACTCTGAAGTTTCTAGCAGGGATGGTAAGTAATGAAAATAATCAAGAGTTAATAGAAATATTTTGGAAAGCTGTAACATGTAATGTGGATAGGATATTAGAGTTAGGGATTGAAAGAAAGATTATACTCTTAATGCATTTATTAGCTCAAAGCAACATTAACGGGAATTTTGATAGTAGAATACCGAATTTAAAACAAATACAAAATTTAATAGATGAAGTTGTGCTAAAAGATATTACAGGTTGGGAACAACATATAATAGACAGTGGTTATTTATCGGAAGCGATTGTTAAAACAGTAAAAAAATTACAAAATAAAAAAACTGACCCTCAAGAATTTAAAAAAGTTATAGGAATCATCACAGGATTAGCAAATAAGAAATGAATGGGGCAGTAAAACAAAAATTTATAAGAAGTTAACAAGCCTATTAGAAATTAAAGATGAACAATTACAAAAATTAGCCCAAATATTAGATGAGACGATAGATAAGACAGTATTACAGGAAAGTTTAAAAAAATAATACCGTTATTAAATAAAAAGGTATTAAATGAATATGTAAATATAATATTGATTGAAATAATTAATATTATGCCTAATTTAGATACTAATATAGCACCCAAGGCATTTAATGCACTGCAAGAATTATTTAATGATCCTATAGAAAATTTCAAGTTCGAGGCAGTTTCAGTTTTAGTTGAAATAGTAAAGGCAAAGCCTAGTTTAGTAAAAGAGGCATTGAACATATTGAAAACACTAATCCGTAATGCCTAATGATGTCAAATTTGATACTGTGCAATGTTTAAAATCAGAATAACTATTTGGTAACCCTAATAATGAAATTTTATATCAAGCTACTCGAGAAGCTTAACTGAAATGCTAAGTGTAATGTATGAACAATAAGCTTTAAATACACTGTAAGATCTACTAAATGATGCTAATATTTATATTAAGGCTACGGCTGTTGTAAGCTTATAGTTAATATATATTGTACCAAATTTAACATTAGCAATATTTAGTATATTGAAAGAAGTATTAAACGATTCCGGCAACGAAGTCAAAATTGTAGTTATTTGGAGCTTAACTGAAACAGTACGTATAAATCCTAGTTTAGCCCAAGAGACATTAAAAATATTGAATACACTACTTAATAACCCTAGTAATTATATTGAATTCACAATCGCCAAAATCCTAGGTTGGATAATACAAATAAACCCCAATATATCACATGACGCATCTAAAATACTGAAAAATTTATTTAGTAATTCTGACAAATCCGAGTCTGCTTTAAGTTTAGTTGAATTAGGAAAGGTAAAACCGGTAGAAGAAGCATTTAAATTGTTCAAAGATATACTCAGTGACCCTTATGTTGACAGATATGCTAAGTATGCAGTTGCTGTAAGTTTAATTAATATAATAAATGTAAGATCATTTGATAAAGCTAGTTATAAACAAGTTAATAGGTTAATAAAAATAATTGATCTACATAGAACTCAAAATTTTGATAAGGATTTATATTTAGAAATAGACGCCAAAACCACTCTAAACACAATAACCGATTACATCACTCAAGAATATGAAAAAAGTAAAAATCCTGAAGTAATAGAATGGTTTATTGCGAGTTTTAACGAATTACCGAATATAAGCGAAACGCAAATCTTTTTAAAAGAAATATGTAAAAGCATATTAAAAAGCGGTGTGATAAATGAGTTGAGAGTAAGTTTATTTTAATGGTATAAAGAAATATAATTTTACTTTTACGGTATCGGTTAGTAAAGCACCAGGAATAGAAGGCAAGATAATATTTGAAGATAGAAACTATGAAATATTTACAACCGATAATTCAGCAAGCAAAATAGTAAGTTTAGAGGAGTTTATAACTAAATTACTTGCAGAAACAGACGATCCGTTAGCAGAACAATATAAAATAAACCTCTATTCCTAAACAAAGGATTAGCTCTTAAAATAGCAGCAAGTGATATTAATTACGTAAGTAGTATTACAACTGAAAAATATCTTTTATCTCATGCAGCTGATAATAAAGATAAGTTCTTAATGTTGTTAGAAAAAAGAAGTATTTTCAGTGATCATCTAATATATAAATTTGGTGAGGATAATTTAAAGAAAATAGCCACTATTTCTATTTATCCAGCAGAAATTAACACAGAACTAAGAGGGCAACTATTTAACGAATTAGCAGCCCAAGAACAATGTGATTGCTTTATTAAGAATGAAAAGCTTAAGCCTGAAGAAGAAAAACAGATATTTAAACATAGTAGTAAGATGAAGTTTGCAAGTGAAATAATTC